>JAVBQH010000107.1:0-7345 GCA_031549175.1 Raoultibacter sp. | reverse complement strand
TTCGACAGTGCGGGGTTGGTGCAGACAGCGAAGAAGGATGCCTTTCTGGTCAACCTCAGCGCAAGCACGCCAAGCTTCGCACGCGAGCTCAGTGCGGTCGCCATCGTCAACGACTTGAAGGTCGTCGAGGCGCCTTTGGTGGTTGAGGATGTCACACTTGAGCATGCTTTTGCCTCCGCCGACAACCTCTTCGGCTTCGTTGCCGGCGAGGAACCAGACATCGCAGAGGTCTCGCCGCTTCTCGACTGCATCGCCAAGACGTGGCATCATACGGGGGTATCGGGATCCGCCCAGCTTGCGCGTGCCGCAATCACGTTGCAGACGGCTTCGCAGCTGATCTCCTGCCTTGAGGCGGATGCCCTCTATCGCGCGAATTCCGCCGACAGCGCAACCACCATCCAAAACGCCTTTGACTTGGGCATCGTCACCGAAAGGGCACTCCGTTTGCTGGGCGCCGTGCGCACCGAGCGCTTCGAGGGGGACTACACGGTCCAGATATGCATGACAGAACTGGTGGCAGCGCTTATGGCCGCCGACGACGTCGAGCTTATCCTTCCTGGCGCCGAGGCATGCATGCACCTTCTTGAATTGCTGGCGGTCATAGGGGGCTCCGACATGTCGACGCCTGCCCTAAGCCTTGTGTATGGCGAAGAATCCCTTTGTGCGAAGCACGGGCTCGATTGGACCCGTGCCGAAAAGGCCTACGCCGATGAGGATGAGGAATGCGACCACGACCACTCCTCAGAGAAATACTCCGGCGGCTTCGGCGGCTTCTCCTCCAACTGAATCCATGTCCGCCTTGCCAGAAAAGGCGCCGAAAACCCCTTCCGGGCTTCCCACCGAGTGCCGGCTCTGCCCTCGTAGGTGCCGGGCGAACCGTTTTGCCGGCGAGGCCGGCCTCTGCGGTGCTGCCGATGAGCTCCGTGTGGCGCGGGCCGCCCTTCATTTTTGGGAAGAGCCGGTCATCAGCGGGACACGCGGCAGTGGGACGGTTTTTTTCAGCAACTGTCCGCTCCGGTGCACATACTGCCAGAACCGGGCAATTTCCCAAGGGTCCTCGGGCAAGGACATCACCGTCGGGCGGCTTATCGAGATATTCCTCGGGCTTCGGGCCCAAGGGGCGCACAACATCAACCTCGTAAGCCCCACACACTATATACTGCAGGTCATCGAGGCGATCGAGGGAGCGAAAACCCAAGGGCTCTCCGTGCCGATCGTATACAACACCTCTGGATACGAGGAGGTCTCAAGCATCGAATCGCTTGCCGGCCATGTCGACATCTTCCTCAGCGACTTCAAGTATTACGACAACCGTCTTGGGAAGAGGTATTCGCAGGTGGGGGATTACCGCCAGCGGGCAAGCGAAGCGCTTCAGGCCATGGTTGGCCTGGTGGGGCCGCCGGTCTTGAATGATGACGGCGACGGGCTTTTGGCATCGGGCGTGATCGTGCGCCACTTGCTCTTGCCGGGGCACTTGGAGGATGCAAAGGCAGTCGTGGCCTTCCTTTGGGAAAGCTACGGGGACACGATAGGCTACAGCCTTATGGGCCAGTACACGCCTCCCGCCTCATGCGGGGATGCCGGTGGAAAGCCTTGCATGGGCGACACGGCGCCCGCAGGAGGGGGTATGCCTTGCCGCGAAGTGACGCGGGCCGAGTACGAGGGGCTGCTGGACTTCGCGGATAGCCTGGGGATCACCGACTACTTCTGGCAGACCGAAGGGACGGCGTCGGAAAGCTTCATCCCTCCCTTTGACGGCACCGGGGTGTGAAGGGCGGGTGCCTGCCTGTTCCCAGGAAGGCTTTTTGCAGCCTCTTCTGCGAAGGAGATGTCTGTGCGGGGTATCTCCTCCTGCATTTCGACGATGTTTCTCCAAAAGCGCTTCGGCATGAATTGCCTGCGCAGCTCTGGGTTGAAGCGTGATTCTACGGCAACCGTATCATAGAAGCGTTTCCAGGCATGCCTCATCGTTTTTTCCTCTGAGGAACGCGACGGCAGGTTGATCTTCTCTGTCTTCACCAGATACCAGTCCCTTCCCTCGTAGACGCCGGCGATATGGTGCACCTCGTCGTAGATCATAAAGGCCTGGGTGTTGAAACGGCCGACAAACCAATCCATGACAAGCGGAACGACCGAGGCTTTGGGATTGCAACGGGCAAACCAGAGGTCGCCTTCCATGTGCTCGAAGCGGAGAAACTGCAGGATCCTATGGCGCTCGGCGCCTACCGCCTGGACGATCTTGTTGAAAGGCTCTACGGCGGGGTGGGCGATATCGCTTCTACCGGAGCCCTTCTTGGCGAAACGGCAGTTCCCAAAGCATTTTCCGCGATATGGGCAGCTTGGGTAATCGGGGGCTTTGTTGGTTTTCATGGCGTGCCGTATGAAGTGGTAGGTGATGGTTCCCGCCTGCGGGTCGTCTGAAAGGGATGCGGCCTTGACGGCCTCGAAGGCAGAGGTCCCGCAGACCCGGCAAAGCCCTGCCTGGACACGCGAGGCATGCTCGAGGTTGGTGTCAATATCAACCAAAACCTGGCCAAGGCGCGGCTGCAGGTGTCCCGCACAGGCTATGTCGGTGGGGACGACGTGGTTTGCATAGGCAGCGAAGATAGCGCTCAACAGGCCTTCAAGGCTTCCGTCGTAAAGATAGGCCAGATTCTCCTTATCCCCTCCGATGTCGCTTTGCATAGCCGCAATCCCTTTCTTTCTTGGCGATCAAGCAGTCCGGCGTGAAAGCCCTGGGAAGGAACCTGTTGGGCTTTGGGCGGCATTCTTGAGGGGCACCAGGGGTTTTTCTTGGGTGGACCAGAAGGCGAGGCCGCGCTTCGCATCGGGCAAGGCGGACGGGGTGAAGAGAGGCGCCTGCAAGGAAGGCTTCGGCAGGCATGAGGCCTCTGTCGTGTCGAAAAGACGTGATTTCGGGACATCGACCGATTCGAAGAGGCTCATCTGGCCTGGGATCGCCCTGTCGGCACGCCGTCCGTGGCGCCCGCCCTCGATGGCTGCTGCCAGCTGCGCCCGAAGCCCAGACGGGGTGAACTCGGCACCCGTTCCCGAGTACTTGCCGTTGCAGGTGATGAAGAAGCGGGACCGTTTGAAGGCGATTCCGAGCTTTCGCAGTTCAGATTCGCCCAGTGCGGTGGTCTTCCGGGCACGGAGGATCGATTTCGCACCCCGAACCCCGATGCCGGGAACACGGAGCAGCATCTCATAGGAAGCCGTGTTGACCTCGACGGGGAAACTGTCAAGATGGTTGATTGCCCAGTTTGCCTTCGGGTCAAGCTCGGGATCGAGGAAGGGATGCGCCTCGTCGATTATCTCATTGACATCGAACTGGTAGAACCGTAGAAGCCAATCTGCCTGGTAGAGCCGATGTTCCCGGTTGAGCTGGATCGCATCGGTTTGGGGGAGCAGGGCGTCGTTGTTGACGGGGAGGTAGGCGCTGAAGAAGACGCGTTTGAGCTCGAGGCTTTTGTAGAGGGAGGCCGAGAGGTTCAAGATATGGTAATCGCTTTCAGGCGTGGCCCCGATGATGATCTGGGTGCTTTGTCCGGCGGGGACAAAAGCCCTTGTTTTCTTGGCAGGGCGGCTTGCGGAGAGGTAGTGCGCACCCTTCTTCATGAGGGAGCGCGTGTCCTTGTCTTCAGCCATATTTTCCTTGATCTGCCTCATGGGGGACAGGATGTTCTGCTTGTTCTTCTCGGGGGCGAGCAACTTCAGGCTTTGCTGGGAAGGAAGCTCGAGGTTGACGCTCATGCGGTCGGCAAGGTGGCCGAGCCCGGAGACGAGTTCAGGGGAGGTGCCCGGTACGGCCTTTGCGTGGATGTAGCCTCTGAAGCCGTATTCGAAGCGGAGGATCTTCAGGGTCTCGATCATGAGCTCGGTGGTGAAATCCGGGTTGTTGATGACGCCGGAACTGAGGAAGAGTCCTTCGATATAGTTGCGCCGGTAGAAGCCGATGGTAAGGTCGGCCAGTTCGCGGGGCTTGAAAGCGGCGCGGGTGATTTCGTTCGAGCAACGGTTCACGCAGTAGGCGCAGTCGTAGATGCAGACATTGGTCATAAGGACCTTCAGCAGCGTGATGCAACGCCCATCTGCGGCAAAACTGTGGCAGATACCGGCACAGCTGGTGTTTCCCAGGTGGCCTTTCTGTGCGTCCCGGTCAATGCCGGAAGAGGTGCAGGCCACATCGTACTTAGCTGCATCTGCAAGCACCTCGAGCTTTTCCGCGAGTTCCATGTGGCCTCCTTATACGAATATTTGTTCGTATATCATAAGACAAACACATGTTCTATGTCAAGGGCAACCCAGGAATCAAGAAGGCATGCCAGGGGCGGGCGGTTTGGGACAGCGGAGGGAGGGCGGCGGCTTGCCCCTTCTGTCCCACCCCTGGCCAGACCGCCGGCCGCCCCAAGAGGCTTCTTCCTTGGAGCTAATGTGGGTTCGTGACGTCCTCGGTCTGTACGTCTTTTATGCTGCCGTCAGAGGCTGTTTTGACGGTTACCTTGTAGACCTTGTCCTCGTCGGTCTTTTCCCAAGAACGGGCATAGGTGAAGGTCAGAACTGCGGTTCCTTCCGAGACTCCTTCAAAGCGGAAGACATGCTTGGTCGGTGCCCCAACACTGTCTTTGGAGGATGCGGAGGCAATGACCTCGTCGCCGGTTGGGACAAGGCTTGAGCCGTCAATCGTGAACGACCAGAGGTATCCGGTCGTCGCGTTTTCCTCCAAGGTGACCGAAAGCGTCTTGCCCTCGTAAGAGACCCGCTCGTCGCTTTTCTGGGCGCTTGGGCCTTGCGGATTGTTGTTCGGGGATGGGGCGGGCTGGCTGCATCCCCCAAGGGCAAGGAGCATTCCCGCGGCTGCCATTGCGACACAGATGAACAAGAGACGTTTCTTCATTGTTCCACCTCCGTTTGGACTGATTGAATAAAAGCCCGTTTTTCCGGATAAGGATAGTATACTGTAGGAAATGGCGTAATGTCGAAGGGATGCCTACATGTTAATCACTACAGCCGATGTCGTTTCCGGCGTCAACGTGCACATGCTCGGCCTTGTCCGAGGCAACATCGTAATCAGCAAGCACATCGGGCGGGATATGATGGCCGGCTTCAAAAGCATGGTCGGCGGCGAGATCCAGACCTATACCGATATGACCAACGAGGCCCGTCAGACGGCCGAGGACCGCATGATCGCCGAGGCCCAAAGCCTGGGTGCGGATGCCGTCATCGCAATGCGTTTCTCGACTTCGACCATCGTGGAGGGCATCACCGAGATGCTTGCCTACGGCACCGCCGTGAAATTCGTCTAGTTCGAAAAAGAAACCCATGGCTAAAGATTTAAAGGGCTTGAGCGCGGCCGAGGTCGAGCAACGGCATGCATCGGGGGATGTGAACCTCGACGTCGATATCAAGACGCGCTCGATCAAGCAGATATTCTTCGAGAACATCTGCACGCTGTTCAATGCGATCAATGTGGTGCTGGCCGCTTTCGTCCTCATCACCGGATCGTATAAGAACATGCTCTTCATGATGGTGATCATTCTCAACACCGCCATCGGGATATTCCAAGAGATCCGTTCGAAACGCACGACAGACCGGCTCAGCATCATCGCAAGCTCGAAGGCCACGGTCATCCGCGACGGGGTGAAGGTGGAAATCCCCCTCAACGAAATCGTGCGCGACGACCTGATCGTCCTCGGCAGGGGAGACCAGGTGCCCTCGGACGCCGTCGTGGTCTCAGGCACCTGCGATGCAAACGAGAGCCTGCTCACCGGGGAAAGCAAACTCATCAAAAAGAGCGTCGGGTCGGATCTGATGAGTGGCTCGTTCGTGAATGCCGGTGTCGTGACGGCGAAGGTCGTGCACGTGGGTGCCGAGAACTATGCGGCCAAGATCAGCGCGGAGGCCAAGAAGCACACAAAACCGAACTCCGAGATCATGAACACGCTCAACGGCATAATCAGGTTTGTGAGCATTATTATCTTCCCCATCGGGATCGCCCTGTTCTGCCGAAGCTTCCTGGTGTCGCACATCGGCTTCAACGAATCGGTCCTGACTACCGTTGCGGCGATGGTCGGCATGATCCCCGAAGGCCTGATCCTGTTGACGTCGACGGTGCTGGCGGTTTCGGTCATCCGCCTCTCGCAAAGCAAGGTGCTCGTCCAGCAGCTCTATTGCATCGAGACGCTTGCCCGTGTCGACACGTTGTGCCTCGACAAGACCGGAACGATCACCTCGGGCAGGATGGAGGTCGAGAGGACAGAACCCCTCGGCACTGCCTCGCAGGCCGAGATCGATTCCGCCTTCGCATCGCTTGTCCGCGCCGACGAGGATCCGAACGAGACCTCCCAGGCAATCATCGATTATTACGCAAAGGGGAGGGTTGAGGTTTGGGAGGCTTCGAACATAATACCCTTTTCCTCCGATAAGAAGTGGTCAGGGGCGGCTTTTGCAAACGGACGCGCCTATGTGATGGGGGCCGGGCAGTTCGTCATGGGGGATCGGTTCGCAGAAATCGCCGACCAGGTGAATGCCCTGGCGGAAAATGCCCGGGTGTTGGTCCTTGCGCGGGTCGGGGGATTCGACGGCGAGGGGGCGGCCCAGGGCGAGCCGAAGGCTCTCGCGCTGATCGCGATCCACGACCAGATCCGTTCGACGGCGAAGGCCACGGTGCAGTACTTCCTCGACCAAGGCGTGGTGCTCAAGGTGATTTCCGGCGATGATCCGCGTACGGTCGCAGGGATCGCCGAGAAGGTAGGGGTGCCGGGCGCCGACCAGTACGTCGATGCCACCACGCTTGAGACCGACGAGCAGATCGCCGATGCCATAAACCGCTACAGCGTCTTTGGCCGGGTGAAGCCCGAGCAGAAGAAGGCCTTCGTGATCGCCCTGCAGGAGGCCGGCCACATCGTCGCGATGACCGGCGACGGCGTGAACGACACGCTGGCGTTGAAGCAGTCGGACTGCAGCGTGGCGATGGCAGCCGGGTCGGACGCCGCACGGAACGTCGCACAGTTGGTGCTGGTCAATAACGACTTCGCCTCCATGCCGAAGGTCGTGGCAGAAGGCAGGCGCTCCATCAACAACCTGCAACGTTCAGCCTCGCTTTTCCTGGTGAAGACCCTGCTCTCGATGTCGTTGTCGCTCATCTTCATATTCTTGCCTTGGCCCTATCCCTTCCAGCCCATCCAGATGACCCTGATATCCGCCTTCACCATCGGGCTGCCGTCCTTCATCCTTGCACTTGAGCCCAACAAGGACCGCATCAAGGGCAAGTTCCTCCAGAATGTGATCGTGAAGTCGATACCCGGCGCGGTCACTGCCGTATTGACGATCCTTGTTGCCAATA
>JAVBQH010000062.1:0-9077 GCA_031549175.1 Raoultibacter sp. | reverse complement strand
GACGCCGGGTTCGACCCGGTCAAGATCAATGCGGTGACGGTCCGAAGCCTTGAACAGGACTATCTTGCCTATGCGAAGCTCAGCCTCGATAGGCCGCTGCATGTCCGCTTCATCGAGTACATGCCGGTAGGGGAAAGCTCCGGTATCGATGGCTGTGGCTGGGGCGAGGCGGATGTTGTCTCGAGCGAAGAGGTGTTCGACACCATCAACGAGGGAGCACGCGCCGAAGGCCTCGGAGAACTGGTCTCTGTAGGCAGCGACAAGCCTGAAGGATGGGGGCCTGCCCGATACTTCGAGTTCGAGGGGGCGTTAGGCACGGTCGGCTTCATCTCGCCGCTTTCCCGGCATTTCTGCTCGGAATGCAACCGCCTGCGCCTGACATCCGACGGCAAGCTGCGCCCCTGCCTGTTCTCCGACGAGGAGTACGATGTGCGCCCGGCGCTTATGTCCGACAGCGACGAGGAATTGCGTGCCGTGCTGGGGCGGGTGCTTGCTGCAAAACCTGACGAGCACCACAACAAGGTAGGGACCGAGAGGGGCATGAGCCAGATAGGCGGATAGGCGCCATCTCCTTGAGCAGGTGCGCCCCGAAGGCTTTGGAGCGGGGAAGAGAACTAAAACGAACAAATGTTTCACGTGAAACATCGAAAGCCGGCATCATGCACACACATGCGCAGGCGTTTTTTCAAGCAAAGAGGCAAGGAAGACTATGAACGACGAGAAGCTTACCCACATAGATGAGAAGGGCGAAGTCCGCATGGTGGACGTGTCCGAGAAGGCAGACACCGAAAGGATCGCCATCGCCGAAGGGGTCATCGCCATGGCCCCGGAAACCCTGGCCTTGATAGCAGAGGGTGCGGCGGCAAAGGGAGACGTGCTCGCCTGCGCCCGAGTGGCGGGTGTCATGGCCGCGAAGCAGACGGCATCGCTTATCCCCATGTGCCATCCGCTGAACATCACGAAGGCGAAGGTCGATTGCGCCGCAGTCGGTGCGGGGGAGCGCCCGGACGGCCGGGTCGGCATCCACATTACAGCCACCTGCGGTGTCACGGGGAAGACCGGCATCGAGATGGAGGCGCTCACTGCCGCAAGCGTCGCCTGCCTGACCGTCTACGATATGTGCAAGGCGGTCGACCGGGGCATGGAGATCCTGGATGTCCGGCTGCTTCGAAAAGAGGGCGGCAAATCCGGCCTCTGGGAGCGGCAGTAGGCTTTCCCGCGACGGTCACCCGTGCGCTATCCCAACCGTATCTCAGCAAGATAATTCAAAAACGAGACCTGTCACCGGCTCATCAGTGTGTCAACGCCTTTAAAGCACCAGCCCATAAAGCATGAATCGCTTTCTCCAATAAAATAATTAAGGTACCTGAAAATAATTTGTGAAAGCTCTTGACATAAATAAGGTACCTGAGTAATATTTCCTCAGGTACTTGAAAGTCAGGTACCGAAGTAATAATGAGCGAAAGAGAAACGAGGCATGGCCATGACAGAGATCAAGTCCATCCTAATCGACCAGTTCGTCCGCGCAAGCATGCTGTTGAAGCGCTTCCGCCAGATGAACATGCGCCGTTCGAGCCCTATTGCAGACCCCAACCGCGGCCAGGGGCGCGTACTCGCACTGCTCAGCCTCCAGCCTGAGATCAGCCAGAAAGACCTTGCCTACCTTTTGGGCATACGCAACCAGTCTTTAAGCGAGCTTCTTTCCAAGATGGAGAAGGCCGGTTACGTCACCAAAGAGCCGTCTGAGGCCGACAAGCGCGTCATGAATGTCAGGCTGACCGACGAAGGGCGGGAGGCTGCAAGCCAGTCGCAGGAACAGCAGAAGGACTTCAGCGATATATTCGACTGCCTGGACGAAGAGGAGCAGCAGAACCTGAGCGACTACCTCAGCCGTTTGATCCTCGAGCTCGAGAACGAGGTCGGCGAAGACGCCTTCCCCTTTGCGGAAGGCTGCGATGACGACCGGGGCGACCAGTTCCGCGCTATGGTCGAACGGTTCAGAGGATATGGAGGCTACGGCTTCGAAGGCTTCGGCGAAGGGGGATTCCCGCCCTTCCCGCCGCACGGCGGGATGCACCCCGATGGCTTTGGGGGCAAGGGATGCCGCAGTGATCGCCGCGACCGCATGCGCCAGCATCGGGAGGGCATGCGCGGCAAGCGTCAAGAGGGAGCCAAGCCAGGCGGCAAGGCCAAGAAGACGGACAAAGCAGGTGGAAAGGCCGACACGGGCGATGCGCCCGAATAGCATGACCCTGTGCGGCAGCCATCCAAGGCCGCGCAGGCCGAAGCTCGGCACAGGCGCACTTTCCCACAGCAAGACCGGCCCCTCGATAAGCCGACCTGTGCCCCACCACATCCCATCACCAGAGAAGAAACGGAGCCGTACCATGGCTGACAACGAAACCAGATGCCCGATATGCAAGAAGGGCTGCACCATGAACTCCCTCGGATGCCAACGCGGCATCGAACACGCAAGCACCCAGGTTGCAGAGGGTGAACAGACTATCAAGCAGATGCTTGCCTGGGCCGCAGACTATGACCTGAACGTATACCCGCACCCCGGGGAGGACATGGCGTATTGCCACCCAAGCAAAGGCCGGATCGGGGGACGCCGCAAGCACCATGGCGGGCCTGTGAGAAGGCATGCGCACCACGGCAGGAAGGCAAGCTAGGCGCCAAGACGGTCCCCCCATGCCGTGCTCGCAAGCAAAACGCCGCCCTGCCTTCGGGTGGCAAACTCCTTGTCAAAGCAATGAATATGTTGTTTGCTTCCGTCCATCCACCAGGATGCCTTGGGCGGGTATGTTACAATACGTGACCGAAGTTTATAGCATGAAAGGGTTTTGCATGTCAGGACATTCAAAATGGGCGACCACCAAGCATCGTAAGGCGGCACAGGATTCGAAGCGCTCGGCGCTTTTCTCAAAGCTCTCGCGTAACATCACCGTGGCTGCAAAAGAGGGTGGGGACCCTAATCCTGAGAACAATGCAAGCCTGGCAACCGCCATTGAGAAGGCCAAAAGCTACTCCCTTCCAAAAGACAAGATCAAAACCGCAATCGATAAGGCGTTCGGCAGCGGCAAGGATGCCGCCAACTATGAAACGGTCATCTATGAGGGCTATGGCCCTGCCGGCGTCGCCATCTACTGCGAAGCCCTGACCGACAACCGCAACCGTACGGCGGCGGACGTGCGCAGCTCGTTTTCGCATTCCGGCGGCAACCTCGGCACATCCGGTTCGGTGGCCTTCCAGTTTGAGCGCAAGGGGCAGATCCTCGTGGAGAAGACCGTGTGCGCCGACGAAGACGAGTTCATGCTTGCGGTGGCAGAGGCCGGTGGCGAAGACTACGAAGACGCCGATGAGGAATGGATCGTATACACGCATCCGACCGACCTCATGGCCGTGAAGAAGGCGCTCGACGAGGCAGGCGTTGAGACGAAGGGGGCCGAGCTCATCATGGTCCCGACCACGCCGACCGAAGTCAGCATCTCCGATGCGAAAAAAGTCATGCGCCTCGTTGACAAGCTTGAAGAGCTTGAAGACCTCCAAAACGTCTACCACAGCATGGACCTGACCGACGAAATCGCCGCAGCACTCGACGACTAGCGCTACATCCTGAGTTTTTGATGGCGGCCGCCAAGCCGCCATTTCTTTTCGGTATGAGCAGGCAAAGGACGGCACCTGTCCTTTTGGTTCGTATGCCGGCAATTTCTCCCCCCACAAGATCCGGGTCTATGGTATGATAGACGAACAAGTGTTTGCACTTGATGAAAAGCAGTGCCCTCTGGGGCGGAGTCAGCGAACGAAGGGCTTGCGTGTCCACGTCTGAACGCATCATATTGGGGATAGATCCCGGGCTTGCCAACACGGGCTGGGGGGTAATTTTCCAACAGGGAAACAAGCTCGGCTGTGTGGCCTATGGCTGCATTTCCACGCCCAAGGAAGACGGCCTCGCGATGCGCCTCAAGAAGATCCATGACCAAATGGCGGCGGTCATCGCGCGGTTCGAGCCAAGCGGCGTGGGCATCGAGACCGTGTGGTTCGGCACCAACACGCAAAGCGCCTTTGCCACAGGACAGGCTCGGGGTGCGGCTTTGGTGGCGTGTGCAGGCAAAAGCCTCGGCGTCCAAGAATTCTCGCCGCGTCAGATCAAGCTCGCGGTGGTCGGCACGGGCACTGCTGAAAAAGACCAGGTGCAGTATATGGTGAAGCATCTTCTGTCTCTAGAAAAAGAGCCCCATCCCGACCACGCTGCCGACGCGCTTGCGGCGGCAATCTGCTATACCACGCATGAGGGGTTCGGCTCTTTGGTGAAAGAGGCATAAGCCTCAGGAATAACGTAGGTGTCGGACGGGAAAGACCGGGGCAGGAATGGAAGTGGGAAAACAACATGATCGCGTTTCTTAAAGGGGTGCTTGCAGGCAAGGCGCAGGAAAGCGCGTTCATCGAAACCGCGGGGATCGGGTACCTGGTCGGAATGTCTGCCAGGAGCCTGGCCAAACTTCCTGAGGTCGGGGAGGCGGTGCAGGTATACACCTATCTCCAGGTGCGCGAGGATGCCCTTGCGCTCTACGGCTTTTCGACGCAGGAGGAAAAGGAGATATTCCTTCGCCTGATCAGTGTATCGGGAGTGGGGCCGAAGGTGGCCTTGGGGGCACTGTCTGTCTTTACGCCGGAAGAGCTGATCAGCGCTATCACGGCGCAAGACATCACCGGCGTATCCCGCATCCCGGGGGTAGGGAAGAAAACCGCCTCGCGCATCGTGCTCGAGCTGAAGGGCTCTCTCGACGAGGACCTCCTCGATTTGGACGGGAGGCCTACAAGCCAGCCGGCGGCACAGGCGGCGGCGACCGAAGCCTTGCTTTCGATGGGCTTCACTTCCGAAGAAGCGCATATTGCGTTGAAAAGCGCACCTGAGGGCGTAGACGAGGCGGCGCTGTTACAATATGCATTGAAACGGCTCGGCCAATAGGGGGGAACCAGCCCCTCGTATCTTTGCCGCTTTTGTGTAAAACAGCCAAGAAAGGCCAGGACATAAAGTCAAACGCCATGGATACAAACGATCTTGAAATAGAAGGCATACTGTATGTGTCTGAAGCCGGTGGGGACAGGCCGCCACAGGAGCGCACGGTTACCCCGGCCCTTACCGAAGACGACCTCGCACTTGACCGCAGCCTCAGGCCAAAACGGCTCAAAGACTACCTCGGCCAGTCAAAAATCAAGGAATCCCTGGCGGTCCTTATAGAGGCTTCCCAAAAGCGGGAAGACGTGATCGACCACATCCTCCTCTCTGGCCCTCCGGGGCTCGGGAAAACCACCTTGGCAACAGTCGTCGCAAACGAGTTGGGAGCCCATATCAAGACCACCAGCGGTCCTGCAATCGAGCGCACGGGCGACCTGGCGGCCATCCTCACCAACCTCGAAGAAGGCGATGTCTTGTTCATCGACGAGATCCATCGGCTGAACCGTATGGTCGAAGAGGTGCTCTACCCGGCCCTTGAGGATTTTGCCCTCGATATCGTGGTGGGCAAAGGGCCTGCCGCCCGATCGATCCGCCTCGACCTGCCCCGTTTCACCTTGATAGGCGCCACAACGCGGACCGGCCTGTTAACGGGCCCTTTGCGCGATCGTTTTGGCATAGTGTTCAGGCTTGACTACTATACCCCCGATGAACTGGCCTCCATCGTCTCCCGATCCGCAGAGATACTTGACGTCCCCATCGAAAGCGAGGGCGCGCTTGAAATCGCCCGCCGCAGCAGAGGGACGCCGCGCCTCGCAAACCGCCTGCTTAAGCGGGTGAGGGATTGGACGCAAGTGAGGGGCGACGGAGCCATCGATGAGGATGTCGCCGCCGAGGCGCTGTCGTTTTTCGAAGTCGATCCGCTCGGGCTCGACACCATAGACAACCGCATCCTGCAACTGCTGGCAGTGCAGTTCTCGGGCAAGCCGGTCGGCCTGTCTACGCTCGCCTCCGCCCTGAGCGAAGAGCCCGATACGCTCGAAGATGTGTATGAGCCCTTCCTGATGCAGCAAGGCCTGATCATCCGTACGCCCAAGGGCAGGCAGGCAACGCTTCGCGCCTTTGAGCATCTGGGGATCCAGGGTGGGGATGTATAGATTGAAACGGACAGGCAAGGCGCCATGCCCGGCCTGATACGATGAAAGGAACACAATGTTCGAGCAAGACTACATCATGCGGATGCTTGTCGGCTGGGCCGACGCGATCCGCCGCAGCATGCTGAAGGCCGCCGGGCAGAAAGACCCCCAGGGAGCCGCCGAGCTTCTCGAGGCATCGATCAGCGAGGCGACGGATATCGACGGCGAGGTGCTCCTTTCCCTGTCCCCCGAATCAATTGCAAGCGTCTTGCAGGTTTCAGGCACGGATCCGCAGGTGGTCGAGTATATTTCACGAAGCCTCCTTCTTGAGGCAAACTATCTTCGTGAGGCAAAGTTCGATGAGATGGCAAAACTCAGGGAAGAGCAGGCCTATGCCTTGGCCCATGCCTTCGGCTTCGAAGTATCCCTCGATATGCTGACCGAGGAGGAATGGGACAAGTTCTTCGCCGATACGATTCCCGAGGGGCATAGGGAATAAGCAGGTGGCTGCAGGAAAGTCAGTCAAGACCGAGGGTCTGTCCGGCTTCCATCAGGGCGGTTTTCAAAAGGCAAAATAAAGGGATTCTTGAGGCTTTTTTTATGTAGTTGGTGTAAAGTGATACAAATCCCTTGAGAAGGGGCAAAAGTGTTGCCGCCATGCAGCACAACGAGTTATCTTCCTGGCAACAGGAAGAGGAAAGAGGAGAGAATGGCGGAAGGTACAGTTAAGTGGTTTAGCGACGAAAAGGGTTACGGCTTTATTTCGCAGGAAGCGGATGAAGATCTGTTCTTCCATCACTCGGAGATCAACATGGACGGCTTTAGGACGATGAAAGAGGGAACCCCGGTTTCCTTCGACGTCACTCCTGGCCAAAATGGCAAACTCCAGGCAAGCAATGTAGTGAAACTTTAAATCCAGTAGTTTCTCTCTATAGCGAATGCCAAAGGGAGCCCCGAAAGGGGCTCTTTTTTGTACCCCAAACACCCTGTTCCATCGGTTTTCGTACGGAATTATGGAATAGGAAGACCAGCTAGCTTTAAACTATTTGTTCTGCGATAATAAGCTCTGCATGACTAAGGGGTGAGGGGCGCATCAAAACCGGGCGCCTTGCAAGGTGAGGAAACCAAGGATGGCGCCGCAGTTCTCGTTACAAGGCCGGATAGAAGCATGCCATGACTGATGTTTTGGTTCTGCTGATCTACGGTTCGCTGCTCATCGTCAGCGTCATTCTTTTGGTATCTATACTGATCAAAGAAGAAAAGACCATCTTCGACTACACCTACCTGCTTATGCTGCTTTGCCTCATCGGGTGGCAGGTGTTCGAAGGCCTGGTCTTCTCGGTGCCCGATGTTTTCTGGGCGGAATACTTCTATGTTGCCAAATATGCCTTCGTGGCATACCTGCCCATTATCTATTTCGTGCTCGTTGCAAGATTCTATGCCGTGGAACGACGGATCCCCCGTCTGGTCTATGGGTGCTTCTATCTTGTCGCAACGGGTTTTGCGGTTTTATCGCTGGTGCCCTCGCTCCAGCATGTCCTTCTCCCCGACATCTCGGTCATATCGCTTAACCCCTTGACGCTGATAGGCCACGGCACAAGCATCCCCTACATCCTGTTGATGGCCTTCACGCAGATACCGATCGTGGGGATAGCCGTCATCGTGCTCACGCAGCGAAGGAAGCTGCCCGCGGCTTACCGGTCCGCCGTGACCATCCTTTTGTGGGGGCTGGTCATCTATGTGCTGGGTGCCGTTATAAGCTTCTCCGGCATCTTTGCCTATACGGGGCTCAACTTCAACATCTTCGGTGTCTGCCTCATGAACTTCCTCTTCTACATTGCGGTGGCGGTGAACGGGAGATCCGACTTTCTCAACGTGTGGCGCGGAGACGTGTTCGACTACCTTGAGGAAGCCATCCTCATCCTGAACAACAAAGGCGAGATCATCGACGCAAACTATGCGGCGGAGGGCCTTTTCTCAAAGATCGGGCTGCCAACCACGCGGCTTCCGATAGAGGAGATGCAGCGGCAGGTCGCGTTGTCAGGGAAAGCGTTTATGCGAAAGCTTGAAGGCGAAGGCCGTGCTGCGGTCAGCGAGGACCTCTACGTCATAGAGGGCGATTACCCGCGTGTCTACGAGGTGCAGCGGTCAGAGATCATCGATGCCTCGCGCGGCGGCAACGGCGAGTTCATCGTGTTCAACGACGTGACGCGCAACAGGCTCTATATCGAGCGCCTCCAGGATTTGGCGGGGGTCGACACCTTGACGGGCCTGCCGAACCGCTTCAGCTTCGAGCAGATGCTTCACGAATGGGACCAAGACGGATCTTTGCCGCTCAGCATCATCATGGGGGATGTCAATGGGCTGAAGACGCTAAACGACAGTGTCGGCCACAAGGCCGGTGACGAGCTTCTGGCAAAGGTGTCGGAAATCCTGAAACGTGCCTGCCCGAGAAACGGGATGGTGGCGCGGGTCGGCGGCGACGAGTTCGTCCTTTTGCTCAAGAACTGCTCGAAGGAAGAGGCAGAGGCCTTGATCGAAAGGATCAACCAGGCGGTCGAAGAGGCCGATGACTTCCCGCACGTTATCTCTATTGCCTTGGGAAGCGCGACGAAAGAACGGGGCACCGAAAACCTCAACGCGCTCTACGTCAAGGCTGACGAGCGCATGTACGCGCGCAAACGGCGGGCCGAGGTGGCAAAATGACCAATATCGTCTTCATAGCCGTTTATGCCGCCCTTGCCCTGGCATCAGTTGCCCTGATCATTTTGACCCTTCGGAAGAAGGCGCGTTCCAAGCTCGACTTGAACCTAGTCTTTGTCGCGGCCATGCTTCTTGGGTGGCAGGTTTCCTATATCCTCTTCTTCGGTTCGCAAGACCCTGAGGTCTCCCGCTATCTTTTTGATCTGAAGCTGCCTTTTGTTGCCCTGGTCTCGCTTTCATGGTTCCTCTACATCGTGCGCTTCAAAGGCGTTGAGAAT
>JAVBQH010000095.1:0-5413 GCA_031549175.1 Raoultibacter sp. | reverse complement strand
TGAGGTTCGGCTATACGGAAGACAAGGTCGTCATCAAGGACTTCTCCGCCGAGGTCGAAAGCGGCCAGACGGTGGCCTTGGTGGGCCCGACCGGTGCCGGCAAGACCACCATGGTCAAGCTGCTCATGCGCTTCTACGATGTGACGCAAGGCTCCATCAAGGTCGGCGGGCACGATGTGCGCGAGTTCGACCGCACGGACCTGCGCTCGATGTTCGGCATGGTCTTGCAGGATACCTGGCTTTTCAAGGGCTCGATCCGGGAGAACATCCGTTACGGCAAGTTGACGGCGACCGACGAGGAGGTCGAGGAGGCGGCGAAGGCGGCCTACATCCACCACTTCATCACCACCTTGCCGGGCGGCTACGATATGGAGATCAACGAGGATGCGAGCAATATCAGCGCGGGCCAGCGCCAGCTCCTCACCATCGCACGCGCGATCCTTGCCGACCGCCGCATGCTGATCCTTGACGAGGCCACAAGCTCGGTCGACACGCGTACCGAGGAGCGCATCCAGAAGGCCATGGACAACCTCATGAAGGGGCGTACCTCGTTTGTGATCGCGCACCGGCTCGAGACCATCCGGGAGGCGGACCTCCTCTTGGTGATCCGCGACGGGGACATCGTCGAGCAGGGCACGCACGACGAGCTCATAGCGCTTGGCGGTTTTTACTCGGAGCTGTATAATTCTCAGTTCGCAGATTGTATTGACGAACCCAGCGACTAAACGCGGAGGCGTATGGCATCCGAACAACTTGATAACCTGCAAGACCGAGAAAAGGGGACAGTCCCTTTTTCTCGGTCTTGCGTATCCCCAAAACAGGTGCAGGTCGCCGTATTCGATTTCGACGGCACGAGCATCTCGGGGAACTCGCCGGTGCTGCTCATCAAGTACCTCGTCAAACAACGCATGATCAAGCCGAGCGTGGTCTTCCGTACCATGCTCTGGGGCGCGGCGTACAAGCTCAGGCTTCCGCAAAACGAAAGCTGGGTGCGCGGCCTGGTGTTCCGCACCTTTTCGGGGAGGCCGAAGCACGAGGTCGACGCCTTTCTTTACGAGTTCTATGACCAGGTGATCGAAGAGCGCTGGCGCAAGGATGCCGAAGAGGCCATGAGGAGCCACACGGCACAAGGGCACGTCGTGTTCATCGTGTCTGCCACCTTCGAGCCCATCATCGAGCGCGCCATGCAAAGCCACCCGTTCGACCACCAGGTCTCCACGAAGATGCGTGTCGACGGCCAGGGGAACTACACCTGCGAGGTCGACGGCAAGCCGGTCGAGGGGGCCGAGAAGGTCGCCGCAGTCGGCAGGCTTGCCGACGAGCTGTTCGGCGCAGGCGGGTGGAGGCTGGCCTTTGCCTATGGCGACCACTATTCCGACCGCCCCCTTCTGTACGCTGCAGAAAAGGCCTACGCGGTGACGCCTGACAACGCGCTCGACCGCACGGCGGCAAGCGAGGGCTGGCAGACCCTTCACTGGAAATAAGGTGGTTTCCGTGGAGGCCGTATTGGTTTTCGATGACAGAAACACTATCTTTTCAATGTAGAGCTTCTCATAAGGAGCTTTCTTGCGTAAAATGGTACCTGATCTTATACATTTGCACATATGACGACATGGTAAGCATATGATGTACGAGCAAAGAAGGGGGTGGGTTTAGTGCTTGGAAACGACGCGAACAGCTCACCGAGCCAAAACGACAACACGAACAACTCCTCTGCGGATTACCTCAACCGTGCGGCGCAAGCCTGTGCGGCCGGAGATGTGGTCTTGGGGCTGCATCTTTACCTCGCTGCGTATGAACGGGCCAACAGGGATTCCCAGACGCCGAAACAGGCCGTCATCGAGGGCCTGCACCATGCATGGCACCTTGCCTGCCAATACAAGGAAAGGTCGTTGGCGGAATACATCTTCGAAAAGCTGGAGCCCTACCTCACGCCAGACGAAGTGGCGCGGCATGCGGCACAGCTCCAGCAACTCGCCTTGGACAAGCTGGAGGAGTTCGGCCTGACGCGCGAGGACCTCGAAGACATGACCGACATGATCTCCCAGGACTTCCTCGGGTTTGACCCGAGCACCTGGCTTTTGCGGGTAGAGAGCGGCGAGGATGCGCAGAAGGCCTTGGGCCCCTTGCGCAAGAACGGCAGCCGTGAGGCCTCGAAGGGCCAGGAAGCGGCCTTGACCCCCGAGGCGCCGCAAGACGCCCTTGAGGACAGCAGGCCGCATACGAAGTTCCCGATCACCAACGGCAGGTTCGATATCACCCAATTCGCAGCGAGCATCGGGTCGCCCGACGACAGAGACGCAGGAATCAAGCCCGCCTTGTCACCGCTTGCCTTCGACGGCAAGGCACCCGACTCCGAAGCAGCAGGCCTTGAGACCGTGTCGCCCGTCGAGGCCTCTGCGGCAGCGGAGAGGGCAGAGCAGCCTGCTTCGGCCGGGCAGCCCGAGAGCAAGACTGCAACGCAGGCCGAGAACCTGGCGGCCAACGTGTTTGCGCCGTCCCCGCTCGGGGTCGAGGAACCTAAGGTTGAAACGACCACCGAGCGCATGACATACCGCGATCTGATCGGGTACGAAAAGGCCATCGAGGCCATGAACGGCTTCGGCATCGGCATGGGTGAAGACCCGCGCTTCAGGGATCTTGTCAACACGCTGAACAGCCAACATGGCCTGTCCCGTGTACCGATTACCGACACCTTCCTCTTCCGTTCACCCGTGCGTGAGGACGCGAACCAGTTCATGGTCGCCACCATGGGGGAGATCGACCTCCCCGCCATCCGCATGCGCATGGAGGAGAACCTGCAGGGGATGCCCGTGCTCTGCGTCATGGCGTCTGCTGAGAACCACCCGCAGTTGAACGCCGCCCGCAACGCCATCGAAGGCGGAGGGGTGCTCCTCCTCGAAGACATCGACTTGTGGGGCTCCCCCTATCCCGAGGTGGGAAACCCCCTGGATGACGTAGGCGGCTTCATGCAGGCCCAGTTGTCACGCGGGGCCCGCGAGGCGATCAACCTGATCCGCTCCGCGGTGGAAAACCCCGACGTCTACGTGCTGATGTCCTCTGCCCAAGACAGCCCGATCGACAGCTTCTTCTACGACATGCTCGAGCCGTTGACCGTCGTGGACATCGCCTCGCCAAACGATGCCGAACGAGCCGACCTGTGGATACACATCGCAGGAGAGCATCCTTCGCTGCGGTCTATCGACCGCGCCGCACTGGTCAGGTACTCCGCCGGCATGTCAAGGTTCGACATCTATATGGCGGCACGCGAGTCCGTGGAAGAGGCGTACAAGGCATCCCTCATGGCTCGAAGATTCATCCCTGTGAACAGGGAAAACATCTTTGAGAAGATCGCGGCCTACCAGCCTCTGGAATCGAGTGAATACCGACAGCTGGAAGATGCCGTGGTCGACGGTTTCAAAACCGAGCTTGAAAATATAGATGATCTGCTGAAAGGGTCAGAAGAATAAGATGGATATTTCACGCCGAAGCGACTATGCGTGCCGCATCCTCCGTGCGGCATATAACAGTGGGGAAAACTATATCTCGGTGACCGACATCGCCGAAGAGGAGGACATCCCTTATGCGTTCGCGCGGAGCATCCAGCACGATTTGGTGAAAAGCGGGTTGGTGCGGACGATCCGCGGCGCCCGAGGCGGCCTTGTCCTCAACTGCGACCCGAAGACCACCACCGTCCGGGACGTGCTCGAGGCGGTCCAAGGCCCGATCACGGTCTCCTTATGCTCGGCAGATCCCGAATACTGCGACAAGCAGCCGGAATGCGCGTACAACCGGGTATGGCTGGGCGCCGACAAGATCCTGCAGGATTATTTCGAGTCGATCATCCTGGACGACCTCTTCCAGCAAGGCGAGGACCATCCCGCGATACAGGCCGTCCTCGGCTGCGAAGACCCTTATGGCACCCACTGCTCGAAACCCAAGGGTGCGTAAGCCAGGATAAACCATGGACGATCCCGCCGATATCAACGGGCCCGACCTGGACGGGTTCTGCAAACATGTCCATGCGCAGGGCAAGGCGCTCTATCGCGACCTTCCCTGGCGCTATGTCGAAGACGCCTATCAGGTGCTCGTATCTGAGGTCATGCTCCAGCAGACCCAGGTCCAGCGCGTGCTCAAATACTGGGATCGCTTCATCACCTTGTTCCCGACGGTCGACGCCCTCGCGGCGGCGGATAGCTCGCTTGTGCTCGAGCAGTGGCAAGGCCTCGGCTACAACCGCCGGGCGCTGGCGCTCAAACGGGCTGCCGAGCAATGCTCCGCAGACCATGGGGGGATTTTGCCGAGGGACCAGGCAGCGCTGCTTGCCCTTCCCGGCATCGGGCCGGCCACGGCGGCGGGGGTCAGGGTCTTCGCCTACAACGAGCCCGCCTCATACATCGAGACCAACGTGCGTGCCGTGTTCATACACGAGTTCTTCCCCGAAAGGGAATCGGTCCGAGACACGGAGCTCATGCCGCTTGTGGAGGCAAGCTGCCCCGACGACGATCCGCGCACCTGGTACTACGCCCTACTCGATTACGGTTCCCAGCTCAAGAAGGAGGTGGCGAACCCTTCCAGGAAAAGCGCGCACTATACGAGGCAGAGCAGGTTCGAGGGGTCGCATCGGCAGAAACGGGCCTTCCTGTTGAAGGTTGTTTTGGCTGAGCCGGGGATCTCCGCGGCAGAGCTTTCCGAGCGGCTGGGTGCTGCCGAGCTTTCGGCCGGGCGCGCCGCCCTTGCGCCTGCGGATTTCGACGCGCTCGTGGGCGAGCTTGTGGCCGAGGGCTTCTTCAAGCGCGTGGGCGACGCCTTCACCGCCTGAAACGGGGCGAAAGCCGGGACAAAGGGGACAGGCCCTCCCGTCACACAAGGGGACAGGAGGGCCTGTCCCTGCCCGCACCCCATTGCCTCCCATTGCCCTGGGGCCCTGCGAGCCTTGCACGGGAGCTCGCATTGTGTGTGGAGAGCAGTCCTAGACAAAAAGCCTCGGCGATATGTGGAAGCCGTCCTTTCGGCGTATTTCATTTTCTCGAATCTGGCTTTCGTGGTAGGATGGACAAAACCCGTGGGGGAGTAGTTGGCGCCTTTGGCGCGGTCACGTCAACATACTGCCTGGATTCCAGGCTGGCTGACCTTAATTAACAAGACTTGCGGTGTGACGAACAGTCGCACCGTTTTTTTATGCCGGTGCGATGTGCCGGTTTTTTTACGCCTTTGGGTCGTATGCTGGGAACGGGCCGCCCTGAGCAGGAGGGGCGCCGCGCACCCGGCGTGCACGGCGCCAAGGCCAAGAGACGAGACGAGGAAGTGAAGGCCAATGGGGCTTATAGAGTTGTTGCTGGTCGCGATAGGCTTGTCGATGGATGCGTGTGCGGTGTCGATCTGCAAAGGTCTGGGAATGCGCAAGCTCGAC
>JAVBQH010000131.1:0-7390 GCA_031549175.1 Raoultibacter sp. | reverse complement strand
GCCCCCCCGTCCCCCCCCCCCCGCCCCACGCCGCACATTCGTGGAAGGAGTGTCGGACGCTATGGAATCTTCTCCGATCAACAATATTGCCAGTGATGGGCATATCCCCTTTGAAAACCTGGTCAACACCAGGGATATTGGCGGAATGGTGGCGAAAGACGGCCGGAGCGTCAAAAAGAAGACCCTTCTGCGCTCTGGCTTGCTTGCCCCGGCAACTGCCCAGGATATCGAAGTGCTTGTCGATGGATTCAACCTGCACAAAGTCATCGACCTCCGCACCGATGAAGAACGGGCGAACAAGCCTGATCCAGCCGATTCGTTTCCCAGCACGGAGTTCGTCAATATCCCCTTGCTGAATACCGAAGCGCTTGGCATTACGCGTGACAGCATCAGCAATATCACGGAAGCGGTACGGGCAATCGCGGCAAATCCAGTCGGGATGATGACCAAGATCTATCCGCAGATGCTTCTTGACAAAACAAGCCAGAAAGGGCTTGCAAGGTTCTTCATCGAGCTTCTCGAAAACGGGGAAGGGTCGGTGCTCTGGCACTGTACGGCTGGCAAAGACCGTGCGGGAGTGGCGGCGTTCCTCCTGTTGACCGTCTTGGACGTGCCGCAGGATCTCATCGTGCAAGACTACCTTGCCACGAACAAGTACATGACATCGAGCACGCAGGAGATACTCAGCGCGCTCGCCTCGTACCATCTGTCGGACGAGCTGCGGGGCAGCATCCAGGTCCTCAACTCTGCCGACCTCAGGTTCCTGCAGGCGGCGCTCGATGCGGTGGAGGCCCAGTACGGAGGGCTTGCTGCCTTTATTCGCGACGAATTGGGCGTGACCCATGACATGGCGGAGGAGCTGCGGGCGAAGTACCTGGTAGATTAGCTGGGTGTTCAGGTTTTTCTCATCGGGCGGCGGCCTTTGTCGGCGCGCCTTCCCTCAGGGTCATTTTTCTTTACTGTAGAATGACCAGGCATTTTATTGCCTATTCTCTTTCTAGTTGCCTTCCCCTCATGCCGACTGCATGAGAATCCGTGAAACTTCATACCCTATTTCCCATCGCTGATTGGATTTCAATGCCGCGCCCGCTTGCTAGGGTATGGTCGGAAAGCCACGTTAGTGCACTACAGCAACTCCTAAAGACCAAGATGAGGCGAAAGGAGAAGGGGAGTGGGGGCAGGAGGCTGCAGGTACGATTCATGGCTTTGAGGGGTTTTTAAAAAAAGGGGCTTCCGGCCTCTTCTCTTCGAGTAAGGAAATTCCGACAAGGAAGGTAGATCATGAAAAATTTCAGAACACTCGTCCTAAGCTTCGTGGTTGGCGGCATCTACGCCGCAATCGGCCAGTTGTTTTTGATGCTGTATACCATGTTGTTGGGACCAGAGTCGCCGTGGGTCGGTCCCTTGGCCCTGGTGACGCTTGGCGTGCTGGCATTCGTTATGTATGTAACCGGACTTCATCAAAAAATCGCCCCGTTGAGCGGGCTGGGTTCGGTCATGATCTTCAACGGTCTTGCAGCCGGTGTGGCGGCAACGTTTGAAGGGGCCGCCGATGAGGCGGATTCCAACGGGAAGGGTGCGAAGGCCGGCACCATGCTCATTGTGTACGTTGTGGGCTTCGGTGGATTGTTATGCATGTTGATCAGCATATTTGCATTTTTCGCGCTGCAGTAGCGTAAAGACCCGAGAGATATAGGAGACATCATGGAATTCTTAACAGCATTCGTATTGGGCGGCCTTTTCTGCCTGATCTTCCAAGCCTTCATGATGATAACGAAGACAGAGCTTCCCGTTATCCTCATCTTTGCACTGATCATCGGTGCTTTCCTTTCGGCATCAGGCCTTGCTGCAGTGCTTCAGCAGTGGGGTGGCGGCGGCATCGCCGTTGTCGTTATCGGTGCGGGGCAGGCCCTGTACGATACGACCCAGATTGCCCTTGCGACGGGCAATTTGGTGCCATTGATAACCGTATGGTGCGTGTTTATCGCTTTGACGGTAATCGGTTGTTTGAGCGGCTTCGTGCATCGGAAGATGCATCAAGGGAAAAAGGCCGAAGAGTAAAACGACCGCGTACCGTTCAACCATAGATTTCGAAGCGACGCATAATATCCGCTATTCCTGACTACCGGCAGTTGGGGATAGCGGGTATTTGCGGTTGGGCGTAGAATCTGGCTGGGGCCATCGACACGCTGCGGCCGGCAAAGGTGCCTTTTATGAAGGCCTTGCAGATGGTGGGGAAGTTCCGCTATACTTCAAACTCGCGCTTTGATAGAAGCGCCGCCATGCCAACGTGGCTCAGCTGGTAGAGCAACGCACTCGTAATGCGTAGGTCAGCGGTTCGAATCCGCTCGTTGGCTCCAGAAATTAACAGGTCGCCAGTTCTGGCGGCCTGTTTTGTGTTAGGGGAGGCCGGTCTGTTGTTGCTTGCGTTCGGCGAATAGCCGCTGGGATAGAGGTGTCGTTCGTGTCGCCTAAAAGGCTGTTTGCGATAAAACTCACACAAGGGAGGGTTTTGCGGGTACCTTTTCCCATGAGCTGTTAACATCCACAATGGCTCGCCCTTGTATCTAAAGCTTTTCTTTGTCGGCCTCTTCCTACCACCCCTAGTGAAACGTCCACAAGAATGCAAAAGCTTTAGAAATCAGGCCGCCATACCTATCTATGGCGGCCCCTTTTTTTTGGAACCCCTTGCATTTGCAATCCCTTGTCAACTAACACTGACCAGGGATTGCTCTCATGCCGAGACGAGCCTACCCTTCGTCGCTTTGGTAAACGGATTCAAAAGTAACCGATACCGTGCTTCCCTTGTCAACCATCGTGCCAGCTGCAGGGGTCTGCATGGTGGCAGTGCCATTCAGGTCCCCCTTCGCATCAAGCATTAAGCCTGCGCTGTTCAAGACAAACTGTGCCTGGGAAAGCGTGTAGGTCGCAAGGTTGGGAACCTGTACTTTGCCGGCCGGGGCGCTGCCCTTCGACACTGCGAGCGTTACCGTGGTTCCCTTCACCACCTGGATCTTTGCATTTGGGTTTTGAGAAACCACTATGCCGGCAGCTACGTTTGAGTTATACACCTCGACAACGTCGACGTTGAACGAGGCATCCGAAAGGGTCTTCAAGGCGTTGGCCTTGGTTTGGCCCACAACGTTTGGAACCGTGACAACCTCTTTGCCAAGGGCGACGGTAAAGCTTACCGACGTGCCCGTGTTGACGGTGTTGCCGGCAGCGACGGATTGCTTGAACACCTTGCCGGGGGCAGCGCTGTCGTTTGCGACCGGGTCTTCGGCTTTCGGCACAAGCCCCAATGCGATCAGGGCATCCTCGGCTTGTGTTTGCGTCATGCCGATGAGGTTGGGGACCTGGACTTGTTTTACAACCGCCTTGGCGACAACCAGGTTGATGGCGGAACCGGTTTTCGCGTTCGTCCCCTCTTTCGGATCCTGGCTCACCACGTTCCCGGCGGCCACCGTATCGCTGTCCTGCTCCGTGACGTTTCCAACGGTGAAGCCGTTGTCCTTGACAACGCGTTCGGCATCGCCCTTCGTCATGCCGACAACATTGGGAACGGCCTTTTCCGGGGTACAGCCTGCTAAAAGCAGAAGAAGAACCGCCGTTGCAACTGCCACGATGCCGAACAGGATTTTCCGTTTCGGTGAGGTTGGTGAAAACGAGTGGTTTTGAATTGACTGCATATCTGCCTCCTCTATTGCTCCCATAAGGGGAAGTATACAGGCCGCGAAGCCCCTAAGCCCACTCCGTTTCCTCCTTGTTCACTTCGCGTGCAGAGGGGCCAGGCCTGAGGTGGGACAGGGGGGGGACAGACCCTTTTGTCCCCCCAGGCCTGGCTCTCTGCCCCATTTGCATGCATGAATGGGAAACCGGAGGGGACAGTGCTAAAATGGCCTTTTGGACGGAGGCCATATGCAAGACGACGTCAACCACAAAGGCACTGCAACCCTGGAAACTGCCCGACTTGTTCTCAGGCGCTTTGAGGCATCCGATGCCCAGCAGATGTTTGTGAACTGGGCATCCGATGCAGCGAACCTGGAATACCTGGGATGGAATGCCTACGGCAGCGTCGAAGACCTCAAGGCTACGCTTCTCAAATGGGAGGAAGAGTACTCGGATAGCAGCACGTATCGCTGGTGTATCGCCGAAAAGGAGACGCGGGAGGCCGTAGGGGAGATAAGCGTCGTCTACGACCGCCCGCCCAACAGGTGTGCAGAAATAGGCTACGTCCTCTCAAAAGGCCATTGGGGCCAAGGTTACGCACCCGAGGCCTTCAAGGCGGTGATCGACTTCCTGTTCAAAGACGTCGGCTATCACAAGGTCATAGCAAGGCACGACGTGGATAATCCTGCATCGGGTGCAGTCATGGAAAAATGTGGGCTTGAATACGAGGCAACGTTCATCGACGGCCATCTCCGGAAAGATGGGACATGGGGAAACGCCATCCAACGCTATATCATCAACCCACTTGATTGACGGAGCGAAATGTGGGACAAAAGGGTCTGCCCCTCTTGTCCCATTTCCTCGTGCTGTTAGATGTAGGTGCCTTTGTATGCGATTGTCAGGCCAAGGCCGTTGCAGCTGGAGCATGCCTTCGAAGACGCTCCTGGGCTTGACGTGCCTGTGCTCGTGGTGAATCCGCGGCCACCGCAGCTTGCACAGCTCTTGGTTTTTGCAACGGGCGCATTGACGGGGAATTCCCCCAACCCGGCCACGGTGATGGTGCCGGTGAATCCTCCGCTGGTCAAAGAGCCGGCAATCGAGCCGCTGTTGTTGCCGTAGTCGGCCTTGAACGCATTGCTGTTTGCGTCTGAGAGCTTCGCCGTATTGATCGAGTAGTTCTTCTTGATTGTCGTGTTGCCGGAAACGCTTACGTTGCCGAGGACGACTTTCATGCCGGTGATAGTGTTGTTCTGCACGGTGGCCACCAGCCCGACAACGTTGTTGTCGCCGATCTTGGTTTCAGCCAGGTACGCGGTGGTCGTTGTCGGCTTGGTTTCTGGCTGTGGCGAGTTTTGACCCGAGTTGCTCTGGGATTGAGCATTCGAGTTTCCGGAACCTGAATTGCCCGACGAGGATCCCTGCGAGCACCCTACCAAGGCAAAGCAGGCAAGGACTGCGACAAGGAAGGCACAGACGTTGCGGATTCTCATTTTCCGTTCTGCTTTCATAGAAGCCCCTCTCTCTCTTGCAAATCCCCTTGTCATTTTGCTGTTAAAACTATACCATGTATGATTTTTGCCCGGTCTGCTTGATGCAGACACTTCCAAAACCGTCCGTGGCACCAGGCGGGGGAGGCAACGTTATGCGAAGACGATCTGGGCCTCGAAGAGGCATGCCTGAAAGACATTGATCCTGGTTGGAATATCATTGTTTTGGCAAAACATTATTGCGGCCTTTGTGCTATGCTTGCGAAAGTCAGAGTACTCAAGGGGTGGCCTGAAATGAAGAAGATTGTATTAGTCGACGACAGCAAATCAAACCTGGTAACGGGCAAGAACGCCCTTTCAAATGATTACGAGGTCTATTCTGTGGCGTCCGGCGAGCGCCTTTTCAAATTATTGGAAAACGTCTTGCCCGACCTCATTCTCCTCGATGTCGAAATGCCCGGCATGAACGGCTTCGAGGTGCTCGACCGGTTGAAAAATATGGAAGACTTCTTAGACGTCCCCGTTATCTTCCTGACAGGCAAGGCCGATGCCGCAAGCGAGCTTGACGGCCTCTCCCGCGGCGCAGTCGACTATATCGCCAAACCTTTCTCCCCCCCGCTTTTGCTGCAGCGGGTGTATCACCACCTGCTTATGGAAGACCAAAAGAAGGAACTGAAGAACTTCAATGAGAACTTGCAGGAAATGGTCGACCTGAAAACACAGACGGTTGTCGAGCTGCAAAACGCCATCATACAAGGCGTCGCAGAAATCGTAGAGTTCCGAGACGATGTAACGGGCGACCACATCGAGCACACGCAGCAATATCTTGCTATCCTGCTGGCTGCCCTGGAGAAAAGCGGCTTGTACGAGAAGGAGCTGTCGCAGTGGGAAAGCGATTTCTTCCTTCCCTCCTCCCAGTTGCATGATGTGGGGAAAATCGCCGTGTCTGACACCATCCTGCTCAAGCCGGGAAAGCTGACACCCGAAGAATTCGAGGCCATCAAAAAGCATACGACCCATGGGGTGACCATCATCCAGCACATTGCGCGTAAGGCAACCGAGGTGGAGTTCCTGAAGTACGCCGAGGTGTTTGCGAAAACGCATCACGAGCGGTGGGACGGCAAAGGCTATCCCGACGGAACCAGGGAAGACGAAACGCCTCTGCCTGGCCGCATGATGGCCATCGTAGACGTCTATGATGCGCTGGTATCAACGCGCCCCTACAAAGAGGCGTACTCGCATGAAAAGGCCGTCGAGATCATTGCGGAAGGGAAAGGCACCCAATTCGACCCCATGCTGGTCGAAGTATTCCTCTCGATCTCCGATGAATTCAAGGAGTTCTCGCGTTAAGTTGGACAGGGCAAGCCTGGCTGCGGCTGGCCTTTCTAAGGCCCGCTACGGCTGCAATGTTGCCTCAAGCTGTTCAATAAGGGTGATCGCCTCATCGTAGTCGGACGTCAGCACATTGTCGGCTATTGCTGCAAGCCTCTCGTGTACTGTGTCCTCCCAGCTTTCCTCCATTATGGCGCCAAGCGTCTTGTCGGCAGACTGGATGTCGAAAGCCTCCAAAGCCTGCTTGAGTGCCCCAAGGTGTTGGGCAAGCTGGCCTTTGTCGCCTGCCTCGCCTTCGTCGAGGCTCAGTGCCGATTGCGATGCCTTCAGCAGGTCTTTGATCTGCTCGATGAAGGACGGGTTGTTCTCGGCAACGTAGACAAGGTCGCCCCGCTTGCTTGCTTCTTCAAGCAAGCGCGCCCGGTCAGAGATTGCTTGCGCACCAAGGGTCGCCGCAGCGCTCTTCAGGCCATGCACGCGCGTGGTGTAAAGCCCGAGTTCGTTTTCGCCGATGGGCCTTTGCGCCTCAGCGAGGAATACCGAGCAATCCGATGCAAAAGCCCTCAGCACCTCAAGATACGCCTTCATGGATCCGCCGGTCATCATCAAGCCCTGTGCGATGTCGATCCCGGGTATCTCCAGATCAGAGGTTTCCGATGAGGCGGCTTTCGTTCCCGTCCCCTGCCTTTTCTCTTTCGGTATCCACTTCTGAAGGATGCTGTTCAGCTTGGCTATTTCGATAGGCTTTGCAAGAAAGTCGTTGAAGCCGCTCTCGAGAAACATATCCCTCATGCCCGAGACGGCGTTGGCGGTAAGGGCGATGATGACAGGATCATTCCCGAGCAGGCGCCTGATCTCGGCGGTAGCCTCGATGCCGTCCATGCCCGGCATCATGTGGTCCA
>JAVBQH010000096.1:0-12108 GCA_031549175.1 Raoultibacter sp. | reverse complement strand
CCCCCCCCTCCCCCCCCGCCCCTCTATTTAACGGATGAGACGGCTTATTCAAACACCACGATTGCAGCAGGGTCCTTGATGCGCAACGCCGCCGTTTCCATAATGCGGAAGTGGTGGTTGAAATCAACGAGCTCCGCGTAGCCGACCGAGAAGTCAAGGCCGACGGCAATATCCATATTCTCAGGCTCGGGGCAGACCATGACCGCCTTGGTGCCGCCAAAACCGGGATAGACGAAGACATTGTCGCCGATAAGCTTCTTAATGCGGTCGATCTCAAGCAGCCCGGTGTTCGACACCAGGTGTTGGAGTGCCATATAGAGCTCAGAGCTTACGACCAGGGCATAACGCCCCAGATAGCCCTTCTCGACGAAGTAGGAGACCGCTTTGACGACGTCGGCATACCCGGCCTCATCCTTGTTCCAGTCCCCCTTCTTGACTTTGAAAGCCCCCTTCGCCGTGTTCAAACCTTGGGTTCCGAGCGTCTTGTTGCCGAGCAGGATAAGCTCATCCTCGCGTTTGGCTGCGGCCTTTGCAGCGCGGATGGCAGGGGCGAGGTCGAGGGGCCTGCCTGATTGCCTGGCATGTTCCATATCGCGGCCAAGAATGCAGAAGTCCTCGTAGAACAAGGGGATCTCTATTGCGCTGCGTCCTGTAATGCGCGCGATGCCGTCGCCTACGGCCTCCTGTTTGTCGACGCCGTCAACGACGATGCCGGTCGTCCCTGGCCCAAATGGGCCTGCAATCTTCATGAACCTACGGCTGACCAGATGATTTTTGAGTGTTCCGACAACCGCCTCGTCGAGCTCGTTCCATAGCTCGGCTGACAGGTCGGCGCTTTCGCGTGCTAAATAATCCATGGTGTCCTCCTCTATTCCGAAAGGTCGCCGACAGTCACGTCGGGCGCCTCAGGCATGGCAATCGGTTGCGGCTTGATCTCAAGGTCTTCGAGCATTTCGTTGACCTCCCCCTCGCCGTCAAGGAAAAAATCGGTTTCCGTTGGATCGAGATGGCGCATCAAGGTGATGAGCTCGCCTACATGGGCCTTCTCTTCATCACGGATGTCGGCAAGGACCTTTTTGGCCGCCGGGTCATCGGTCGCAAGAAAATGGGACTCGTAGAGGTAAATCGCTTCAAGCTCTCCTGCAATATCAAGCCGTAGAGCCTGCATCAATTCCGCATTCGTCAACTTACGATCAACATTACCTGCAAAAGGATTTGCAAAACTAGGCATGGCTGTCGCCTCCCTTTCATGTTCCCGCCCTATGCACATAGGACGGCTGCTTGCTGTGAATCCCATGATAGAGCTTGGGTTTGAAGCAAAAAGATTCTATGGGCGTTTGTCAACAAAGGGTGGCACGCCCGTGGTTGTTTTGTCATTATTAGCTGAGCCATGCCTTTGGCTGTACCTGCTGAATGCCTTTTTTGAAGGAGCCCCTATGGCGAAGCCCCGTAAAACGCTGGGTAAGGCTGATTCCCCTTATATCGTCTCGCTCATGCGCCTTATCGAATCACAAAGCAAGTCTACGGTTGTGAACTGGTGCGTCGACTATGCCGAGGCACACTATCTGCCACTGTACGAACAGGCGGTGCCGAAAGACACGCGCCCGCGCGCAGCATTGGCCGCGGCCCGTGCATGGCTTGCAGGAGACATCAAGCTGCCCGCAGCGAAGCCGAGGATCCTCGATGCCCATGCAGCCGCCCGAGAGGCCGAGGGAAACCCTGTCGCGCAAGCTTCGGCTCGTGCGGTCGGCCAGGCAGCCTCGACCATCCACGCCCGCACACATTCTTTGGGGCTTGCCTTCTATGGCTCTGCAGCAGCTGCTTACGACCAACTGGGGCTTGAGGGCGACCCCGATACCTACGACCGGTTCGCCGCAGAGGAGTGCGGCAGGATGGAGGCAGCCTTGCGCGCTGTGGCGACATCTGATGAACAGACCGGGGCGGAATAGTCCGATGGTTGATGGCTGGCCAGACGCAACGCGCCCGACATATCTGGGACGTATCGGGCGCTCCCGCTATATCTCCTTGGGGACTTCCAAGCTATCCAGATAAGGCTTCAATTCAAGCTGGGCAAGCTTGTCTTCGAACTTCCGATACTCAGGCGTGTCCTCCCCAACGAGAATCTCCAAGGTGCCCGGATCGATCTCGTACTCGCGCTTGCTGCCGTCCCCGCCGCAAAAACCGATGAAGTACCTCGGCGCACCGTACGAATCGCGTCCCAATGAGCTCTCCTGAATGTAGAGGTACCCGTATACGGTGTCGCCTATGCGGGCATGGTCGCCGTAGGTCTTGGCCTTCCCGCGCCAGACCAGACCCTGGCTATTCATTTTGAATACATCAATTACCAGCTCATAGGCCTGATCCACCGACAGTATGCCCTCGAGGTAGTAACGATAGATTGTCTTTATCACCGCGTGGGCATGATGGCCTTTCGCATGCAGCCCGATGCGCTTGTCCCATTCCACCTCTTTGGGGTGGTCGAGGTCCCAGGTCCTCTGCCTTTCAGCCTCACTTGCAAAAATTCGATCTATATCAGGATGCAGGAAGTCATCGGGGAGGACGATCACGCCGCGCCTCAGCATATCTTTGTAAAATACAGGGGTCACCTTGTCTTTTATCATGCACATGATCGAATATATCTGTATATCGTCGGGCATCGGGCTAAAGGGCCTGCTGCTTTCTTTCCCCGGGGCATGCGCACCCCAGTATTCGTCGGCATAGAAGGCGACGCCGTAGCACAAGGCGCCATCGATCCGGACTTTGAATTTCTGGCTGCGTTTCACCTGCACCTCCTTGGCAAGTTGCCACCCTCTTTGTATAGGTCGCCCAAAGGACGTTTGCGTTCATAGGCAGTATAGCGAATCATTGTGGCAGGTACATGGGCCGGTGCTGGTCGAAACGTGAAGGCCCCTGGGTTTCCCTGCTGCTCGAATAGCGTATAAACCTACTGTTTTAACAGGTAAAACATTCTTCCTTCAACCCATACCAGAGATTGACCTCTTGTTGAGGAGTGCTAGAATGCAATTTGATGGTGGATGAAGTCTTTTTTATTTTTATAGAATGGGAGTCCTGCCTTCATCAAGGCCGGATCCTGGTTGCTTTTCCATGGATTTCAAAAACCTGCTCTACCTTGGAGAAAAGGCATGAAAGGAAATCTCATGATTACGATGCTGAATGCTTCAACCTTTGAGATAGACGACCCCGATGGAGCGGTCGACGATATCCTCGGCCAGATCGACGGTACCGGGCTGAAAGCCAATTCAGTGGGTATCTTAAGCTGCAACCTGGAGTTCCTCCTCAATGGAACAGTACAGGCACTGTGCGAGAAGCTGCCCTTCGATGTGGTCGGCAGCACCACGACCATCAGCGATATTTGCGGCGAGGCCGATGAAGATCAGCTATCGCTGCTTGTCATGACAAGCGACTCGGCCTCTTTTTCGGCTGCAGCCAGCGCGCCTCTTGGCAAATGTGCCGAAAAGGATATCGCCGACCTTTATGACAAGGCGGCACAAGGCCTTCCGGGCAAGGCAGGCCTCGGAATCTTTTTTGGGCCGTTCCTATTCGAGGTAGGTGCCGATGCACAGGTATGCGCCCTTGACAAGGCCTCGGGTGGGATTCCGATGTTCGGCATGATAGCCTTGGACTACATCTTTGAAAGCCGTGACCCGCGGGCCATCTACAACGGCGCCGATTATAAAGACTGCATGGCACTCCTTCTTATTTCAGACGATGTCGAACCGCGCTTCTTCGTCGAGTCGATTTCCCCTGAAAAGGTTTTACAGCAAAAGGCAATCGTCACCTCCTCGGAAGGAAATATTCTCAAGAGCGTGAACGACATGCCGGCTATCCAGTACCTTGAAACACTCGGTCTGGCCCATGAGGGCACCATTGAGAGCATTCCCCTGGTCCCCCTCTCGGTTGACACAGGCGACGGTGCTCGCCCGATCTTCCGCGCGATTTTTGCGGTAACGCCGGACGGCCATGTAATATGCGGTGGCGATATGCCGGAGAAGGCGATTTTAGGGGTCGGCTCGATCGACGCCGAAGAGGTCCAGGCTACCACGACCAAGCTTGCGACGGAGATCATGGAGTCCGGCAAGGCCAATGGAGCGATACTCTTCTCATGCATTGCCCGCAACAGGGCTCTCGGGCTCGATCCCATGCATGAGATCGAGAGGCTGCAGTCGGTTTTCGGCGACAGCATCCCCTACCTCTTCATGTATGCAGGCGGGGAAATCTACCCTGACATCGTCGAAGGCAAGGCTCTGAACAAGGCCTTGAACGACTCCATCATCGCTTGCGTCTTCTAGCCCCGGCTTTGAAGACGCCGTCCTGTGCGAAAGCGTGCAAAAGGGTCTGACCCCTTTGCACAGTCCGTGTGGGCTCAGCCCTTGATAACCTCAACATGGAGGCTCCGGGTCCTTTGCCCGTCGAACCCGCAGAAGAGGCTCAGCCCCTGTTGGCGCACAAGGCCTTCTCGACTATCCGCGAAAGGTTGGCCTCGAAGGCTTCCCTGTCATCATCGGTAAAGGGAGCAGGCCCCTTTGTCCTTCCGCCCTGCCGGCGGACCTTTTTCTCGACATGGCGGATCTCCATATCCATATCGATGGTAGCCGGCAGGTACTCGCGCCCACGCACGCCGATGGCAAAGGCCTTGCGGCCTAGGGCCATCGCAGCCAGGCCGATATCCTGGGTGACTACGACGTCGTTTTGGGCGAGCCGTTCGATGATGGCAAAATCCGCGGAATCCGATCCCGACGCGGCCGTCAAAGTGTCGGCCCAGAATCCTTCTCGTGGCTCCCGCGGGTCATCCTTCCTGATGTGGCTAGCGAGGTTTTGCGTCGAGTTGCCGACAATGACCACCGGAACGTCTTTTGCCCGCGCAACGCGAAGGGTCTCCTTGGTGACCGGGCATGCATCCGCATCAATGAAGATCGTCGGTAGGCCGCCCTTGGCGATCCGCCCCTTCTGGCCCCCGTTCAGGCTGATGCACCTTCTCCCTGTATCCGCATGATAGCCCAGTCGATGTATTCCTGCACTTCTTCCGGGCAGGCCTCTTTTGCCCTACGGAGCACCGGGAGGTGCACCGGATCCAAAGTATTGCCGAGCGCAATTGCCGCATTGCGCTGGAACAGCCAGGGCACGGTGATGTAGTTGTACATGACCGGGTAGACGACCCGCTCGTAGTAGGCGTCATCAAGAAGAAGCACCTTTTCGAGGTCGAACTCTTGCCTGAGCCTTTCCAGGAAAGGATCCTTGCGCGTCGCTTTGGCCAGGACAGGCTCGTTGCGTGGACAGGCCTCTTGGCAGCGGTCGCAACCGTGGATCGAAAGCCCCATCTGCTCGCGCATCTCCTCTTCGATAGGGGCGGGGTTGATCTGGCGGGCCAGCATGCACTTGGTGTAGTTGAGCTTGCCGGGCTCATACAACGCGCCGGTCGGGCAGGCCTTCACACACTTGCTGCAATCAGGGGGGCAAGGGCGCTTGACCGAAGGCACATCATAGTCGAGATCGACGTCGACAAGGAAGCTTGAGATGATGACAAGCGACCCGCAGTCCTCGGCGTAGGCAAGGTTGTTGCCCCCATAGGTGACCAGCCCCGCCCGGGCAGCCGCATACCGGTCAGGCACGCGATACGGCCCGCTTTCGTCAACCTGGATGCCGAGCTCCCGTAAAAACGCAATGAAGCTCGCATGGCGAAAGCCGTTTACGCTGCCTTCATTGGGAAGGTATCCGCGCCCTAGGTATGCACGGCCGATGCTTCGCGTCAATTCTTCGGGATACGCCGTCTTCGAGAAATCAAACACGGTGCAGATGATCGACTTGAGCTCAGGCATCACGTCTTTAGGATCGGCTCCTGCATAGGGGCCGGTGGGCATGGTAAACCAGCGGTCATACCCAGGGCGGCTTTCCATCTCTTCGCGATATCCCTCGAAAGGATCGGCCGACGTTACGCCGACATCGGCATAGCCGAGCTCGAGGGCTTTGTCTTTGATGATACGCGTCAGCTGCGATTTGCTGCAATTCTGTAGGCTGAATACCGTCATGATGCATGCTCCTCTGTACCATGGATCTGAGGCCGATCTCAGTATACTTTGTTGGCGGGGCAGATGCCAGAAGCGGGGGTCACGCCGCATGCCTGTTGGGTCGATCCCGGCCCCCTAGGCCTTGTTTCTCACTAAGAACAATGTGGCGATCAGGCATGTCCCGATCCCGGCCAGGTAAAGCAAGAAGCCCGGGGCATAAGAGCCCGTCGCGGCCAGGAAAAGGGCGAGAACCAGAGGTGGGAAGAATCCGCCAAGGCCGCCCGCCATAGCCACGATCCCGTTGGCAAGGCCGGCCTGGTTGGGGAAGGCGGAGGGCACAAGCTTGAACAAGACCCCGTTTCCGATACCGCAGAACATACTTATCGTGTACAGAGCGCCCAGGTAGAGCATTAAATCGGGCATGGAGGCAAGGACTGCCGCCCCGACCCCCATACCGACAAAGACAACGACGAGCAGCTTGCCTACCGGATACCGGTCGGCCAGCCAACCACCCAAAACACGGAATCCCGCAGCAAGCACAATGAAGACGCCGGTCGCACATCCCGCACCGACCCCGTCAAGGCCGAAAGCCGTCGCAAGGAAATTCGGGGCGATGATCGTAAAGGCGACGAAGGTCCCGAAAGTCAAGAAGTAGAACAGCGAGTACATCCAGAGCCTGAAGTCGGGGATGATCGTCTTCAGCTGGGCTGCAACCGGCATGACGAGCTTCCTCTCGCTTCGATCCCCCCAGATGAGATTGGCGGCAACCACCATCACCACCAACGCGAGATACATCCTCACCGCCGTCTGCCAGCCAAAAGCCAAGGCCACTGGAGGCGCCCCGAAGGCGGTTATGGCAGTCCCTATGTTTCCCACGCCGTAGACCCCGTTCACAAACCCCCATTTCTCCTTCGGATAGTACTTCGGCAACGAGGTGACACCGACGGAGAAAACGGCGCCCGCCACGCCCAGAAAAACCCCGCCTATAAGCAGGTCTGCTACGGTAGCGGCCCCGCTGATGAAGAATAGGGGGAAGAGCAGGGTGCAGAAGCTGACGAGGTACACCTTGCGTGCGCCAAAGCGGCCGGCAAGATAGCCGAATGGGATCCGCAGCAAAGATCCGAGGATAACCGGGACGGCGATCACCCAGGCAATCTCAGTCTGGGTCAAAGGGACGCTCTCCTTGATAAAGGGCATCAGGCTCGAAACGATGACCCACACCATAAAGCCGACAATGAAAGTCGCCGTATGCAGGGGAAGCTGGCGTCTTGCAACTTTGGCCTGTACAGACCGCATCGGTTCAGCCGACTTTCATACTGGGCATGTCAATCGAGTGGAGCACGTTTTTCGAAAAGAAGAAGCAGATGAGGGCTGCGATTAATTCCCATCCGGACAAAATCCCAAGCCCAGCCAAGATTCCGGCCTCTCCCCCGACTGCGAACCCGACAACAAGGGCTGCCGCTAAGCCCGGCGCCACAAAAACGACAACGGCAAGGAAGTAGACGGCGATCATCACCCCCTGCGAGATATTGACCTCGGTCCAGCGCAGAGAAAGGTAGTTGATACCCAACAGCAACAGCGAGAACAGGGTGTAGGCAAGTATCGACCCGAAAACGACGAGTGGCGGGGTGCCCAAGATAATACCCGGCACCAGCAGCAGGAGCAGGCTTTCCAAGAATGTCTTGAAAACCAGTTCTAGGTTGCTCCAGACAATCTTATTGAAGGGCGGCTCCGGCACAAGGAAGATGTAGTGAACGTACACCTCCTTCAACCCACGGCCGGTGCCTATAAGGAAGACCTGTATCCACATAAGCACCTGCAGAATCACGGTGAGGTCCAATTCCTCGCGCATGGCAAACGAGACCACGACCGCAACGGCGAACATGATGATGGTGGAAAGGCTGAAGAACCCGAACCTGTTTTGGCGGAAGGTTTCACGAAGGTGTTTGTAGAAAAAGACCGAGGCACCGAAGCCTTGCAGGCCGGTCTTGGTAACACGTGTCTTCCCCGAGCCCATGGTCGCCGCCTGTACGTCGCCTTCTGCCATTGCACGTTTCTTCTCGAATGCGGTCTCGGTTGCAACAAGGACGTCCTCGTAGTAATCGACCCGGCTCAAAACAATGTAGGCAAGCATGACCCCGCAACCGGCCAGCAATAACGCCAGCCAGCCGATCCCGGCAAGAACGTCGCCGGAGATAAAGGCGCAGGATGACGCGGCAGCCCATCCGGCGATAGGTACGGCGTTCATGAAGGCCGATTGCAAAGACGCCTCGAGCGCCATTAAGGGGCTGCCCGTTGCAAGCAGCTGCCAGCCATAAAACAGGACCAGGGGTACGAAGGCGGCAACCGCGATCACCCGGACCACCATCTTGCGCCGGGGCTTCCCGTTGGAGACGCTGTATATGAGCAGGGATAGAAGCGATTGGGCAATGATGCTGAGCATGAACAGAAGGAACACTATCAGCAATCCGCCGAAGTCAACCCCGAATATGGCAAATGTGTTGCTTTGGAACAGAATGAAGAAGCCTGCAAGAAACGACGTCTTCGCCATCTTGACGAGGCCGTATAGCAGGATGATCCGGGGGTTGACCGGTGAGGTGAACAGGAAGTTGACGTCGTTCATGTCGAATATCGCGTCGCCCGATGTCAATCCTTTCTGCACGCCGATCACTAAAAACAGGGAGATAAAGGCGAACACGATCCCTTGAAGCCAATAAAGCGGAAGCTGCATCTCGTCGATAGACCTTCCCGTCATCGACAAGACAAGCAGGCCGACAATGGAAACGATGATGAAGAGGTACAAAGCGAGTTTTCCCGGCTTGCGGAAGATCTCCTTCACCATGTTCTTGAATTCGGTGGCTACGAGGTAGACCAGACTTCTCATGATCTTAGCGCCCTTCGTTGGTGTCTTCCGGGCTTTCCAGAGATTGTGCCGACGAAGCGAGTTCGGCTGCGTCCCCTTTTCCCTCCGTGATCGAGAAGTACAGGTCTTCGAGGTCCTTCCCCGAGGCAAGCTCTGCCCTTTTGCAGGTGGCCGCAATCGAGCTCTGCTTCATGATGTGGGTGGTGTCCCAGTTCTCCTCGACGCTTTCGATCATATGCGTGCTTATTATCATGGCGCAGCCTGCCTGCTTCATTTCCACTATCAGGTTTTTCAGTTCCCGGATCGCATGGGGGTCGAGGCCGACCAAGGGCTCGTCGAAGACAACGGCCTGCGGCTTCGTCAAAAGCGCACAGCAGATGCTTACTTTCTGCTGCATACCCTTTGAAAGCTCTTTGCCGAGCTTTTCCTTCTTGTCGTCAAGTTCGAACCGCTCAAGCAGCTGGTCACCCCACGACTCCCAACCGGTAAGCCGATAGGCGCGGGCGATGAATTCGATATGCTCTGCTACGGTAAGCATGGGGTACAAGGCGGGCATTTCCGGGATGTACCCGAGCAGCCTTTTGGCCTCTTGGCTGCGGTTGTCGAAACCGCCGATGGTTACTTCCCCGTCGAACCGCAGCAGCCCGCAAATCGATTTGATGAGGGTTGATTTGCCTGCCCCGTTCGGCCCCAGCAGGACCGTCAGCTCGCCGGACCCGACATCGAGGGAAAGGTCGTTGTTCGCGACGAACTTGCCATAGCGCTTAGTGAGATGGTGTACCGATATCAAACCTGCTCCTTGCAACCGTCAGAAACAATTGTCCCTCAACAATATACATTGTCCATTGGGTAAAAAATAGGAGATGCGTGTTTCGGTATGGTTACGGCTGTTGAATGATAGGCCTGTTCAAGCTTTTTTGCCGAGCTGTCGAGGCAAAGTCCATTCTGGCATTTCGCCCGCCTCGCCTAAAATGCCCTCAAAAAATGATATACAATTGGGTGCCGGCTTTCTGAGGGGCCTTGGAGGCAGATCATCTTCAAGATCCTTCACTTGCCGTGTTTATTCAGGTCTTATACTACCGGAGCCAAAAGGAGAAGGCATGCAGCAGGATATGATAGCCATCATTGATTTGGGCAGCGAAGAGAACACGCTGATCGCCCGTGATATACGAGAGCTGGGTGTCTACACCGAGATACACAACTACGACATCACCGCAGAAGAGCTTGCTGCATTGCCCAACGTCAAAGGCATAATCCTGAACGGAGGCCCCAACCGCATCGTCGACGGGAAAACGATCGATGCATCTGATGCCGTCTACGCAAGCGGCCTCCCGCTGTTCGTTGTCGACCATGTGGGCAAGACGCCGCAAAGCCTCGGGGCTTGGCCGGAAAACGCATCCTACCGGCTTGAAGAACTTCGGGAATTCGTGTTCAATGCCTGTAAGGCCACCCCGAACTGGAACATGGAGAACTTCATAGCCGACCAGATAGAACTCTTGCGTCGGCAGATCGGCAACAAAAGGGTGCTGCTCGCGCTTTCCGGAGGCGTGGACTCAAGCGTTGTTGCGGCACTTCTGATCCGCGCAGTCGGTGATCAACTCACCTGCGTGCATGTCAATCACGGGCTTTTGCGCAAAGGCGAGCCCGAAGAAGTGGTCAAGGTCTTCCGCGAAGAGCTTGGTGCAAACCTCGTCTATGTCGATGCCGTCGACCGTTTCCTCGGCAAGCTTGAAGGCATCGAAGACCCGGAGGCAAAGCGCAAGATCATCGGCGCGGAATTCATCCGCGTATTCGAAGAAGAGGCAAGGAAGCTTGAGGGCATCGACTATTTAGGGCAAGGCACCATCTATCCCGATATCGTCGAATCAGGCACAAAGACGGCAAAGGCTGTAAAAGCCCACCACAACGTCGGCGGCCTTCCCGATGACCTGCAATTCGAGCTGGTCGAACCCTTGAAGATGCTTTTCAAGGACGAGGTTCGGGCTTGCGGGCGCGCTCTCGGCCTGCCCGATAGCATGGTAGAGCGCCAACCCTTCCCCGGCCCCGGACTTGGAGTACGCTGCCTCGGCGCCATCACCCGCGAGCGCCTGGAATGCGTGCGCGAGTCGGATGCCATCCTGCGCGAGGAGTTTGCCCGGGCGGGACTTGCGGGCAAAGTGTGGCAGTACTTCACCGCTGTTCCCGACTTCAAATCCGTCGGCGTCCGCCAAAACGCACGGAGCTTCGAATATCCCGTGATCATTCGCGCCGTCAATACCGTTGATGCCATGACCGCCTCGATCGAGCGCATCGACTACGATATTCTCGAGAAGATCACCGAGCGCATAACCCACGAGGTGCCCAAAGTGAACCGCGTCGTCTACGACCTCACCCCAAAACCCGTCGGCACGATCGAGTGGGAATAGTCAGAACTGGTTTTTAGTTTTCTATTTGCGCTGTTCGGATCTTATTTCCATCAATCCTCAGTTCTTTTGGAGTGAACTCCGAGTGACGCACCAACTGCGCGAAGGCAGCAAAAACCGAAAAAAATCAAGGTGGAGTAGGCGCCCTTTCTAGTCGAAGTATCTATTGTTTGCAATGTCCTCTTGATCAAAACATATTTACTTAGTATTTCCCAAATGCTTCCCAAAACTGCAGGTTAATGAATAATTATCGGCATATAATGTCACAAGGTATCAAAGAAGAATGTACGGAGGAAAAATGCCCTTTACCGCAAAAATTGTGACTGTAATGCTATCTTGTCCAAGCGATGTCGATGAAGAGATAGGTTGGTTTTTCCAGGCCGTGCGAGAATGGAACAGTCTGCATTCTTATCATGAAGAAGTAGCGTTTTTACCTGTTCACTACAGTACCGACGCGCTTTCGGGCGTTGGCAAACATCCTCAAAACTTGATCAATGAACATCTACTAGAAAACTGTGACCAGGTTATCGGGGTCTTTCGCTCAAAACTTGGAACCCCTACCGAAAAATACCCAAGCGGAACTGTCGAAGAGATCGATAAACACAGTAAGAAGAATAAACCAGTAAGCTTGTTTTTTTATTCTGGCGATATCCCGCGTGAAGCTGATCCTACACAATTGGCCGCGCTAAACAACTACAAAGAGAAAATGAAAACAGAATCATTGTTCTGGGAGTATCGTGAAAAGGAGGGTTTCAAGAATCACCTTAATCGCGCACTATATGCATATCGACGACAATATCTTGAGGAAGGAACTCAT
>JAVBQH010000140.1:0-3377 GCA_031549175.1 Raoultibacter sp. | reverse complement strand
CCGGCGGTGTTGTTGTGGCAGCCGCGCCCGCATCCGTGCCCGCCGTGAGAGGCACCTTCGAGAGGTCGAGCGTCTTCCCAAGCCATTTCGTCTGGATGACGTCGATCGTGCCGTTGCTGATGAGCTTTTTCAAGGTGTCGCTGATCGTGGTCTTCATGGTGGTGTTGGTGTCGAGCGCGCCTACGGCATAGCCGCTTGGCTTCTGCATCATGGCGACGATATAGGCCTCGTTGCCCCCCGTGTAGGTGGCATAGGTGCCGATAACCGCATCAGCCGCAACATATTTGACCGTGCCGTCGCTCAGATCCTTGAAGGCCTCTTTCAGGTCTTTCGTCGTCACAAGCGCGGTATCGCCGAACTGCTTGTTGACCTCCCAGGCGCTCATCGAGGAGACCTGCGCGGCAATCTTTGGGTTCGATGCCGCTGTGGGGACGGCTGCGTCGGCCGATGCCGCAAACAGCGCCACGCCGCTTTGAATGTAGGCGTCGGATTTCCAGCATTTCACCGAGCTGTCCGATTTGTCGACACCCATGACGATGTCGACCGTGCCGTCCTTGAGGGCCTTGTCGGGATCGCTGCCAATATCCTTGACCTGGAGCTTGAGCCCAAGCTCGTCGGCGAGGGCGGCGGCGACATCCACATCGAGGCCGACTATCTTGCCTGACGACTGGCCGGCAAAGGGAGGGTTGTCGGCATTGACGCCGACGGTCAACGTTCCTGAGGTCTTGATTGTCGGGGTCGAGACGCTTGCAGGCTTCAACTGCGGCGTATAGGTCTCCGATGAACAGCCCGACATCGCAAAGATCATACAAAACCCGAGAACAAAGCTGAGCGATAACGCCGCGATACGCTTTTTCACTGGTGGTCCTCCATCTAGTCTAAAACATACTCGTGCCTCTTCCGACTGACCTAGTCTTTGACCCCACATTCGCGCACTGGGGATGAGCTTGCACCCATTACCCTCTCGCCCGCTGCGGCGGTATGCCACAGTTGACAGGCGGTGCGGCTTACTCCTAGGATGCGCCATGCTCGACCGACGGAAAAACCGCCGCCTTACGTGGGTCCTTTCGACCGCATCTGCCATGGACTAAGGAGAACTCCCGCAACTACAGACTCGAAAGAAGCATTATAAGTGTAGCAGATATGGCTGTTGGCACAAAGGATTGCGAAAACTCCATACGCATGCAAAGGGGGCAGGCCCTTTACGCGGCCCCCCCTTCGGTAAAGAGGCGGCCGTTGCCTACGTGCCCTCAGGCAGCGGCCGCGCCCACGAGTTGGATTTTTGCAAGGTTCCTTCTAGGTCCGTGCAAGGTCTGTGCGAGGTCCGCGCAAGGTTCCTTCTTATTCCCTGCAAGCTTTTTTTGATAGGGTCTTGCCATGGAAGGGAACGGTTATCCAAGTTATCGATCGTCGGCTTCGGCACCGAAAGGCGCCCTGCTCAAAGGCGTCCGAAAACCCGCTGGCACAAGCCTGTTCAGGCCGAAGACGGCCGCCGACCTGTTTGCAGGCGGACTTGGTAAAACCCTCGCCTATGGCGCACTGGCGGCAGAGGCTTTGGCCGAGACGTTCTGGCCCACCCGCTGCGTCCTCTGCGACGCCCCGGGCGCCCTGCTCTGCAGCGCCTGCCTGCCGCGGCTTTGCTTCATCGACCATTGGAACGCCTGCCCCCGCTGCGGCGCCCCGTTCGGACGGATACAGTGTTCCGAATGCAACCGCGTCGCCCTCAAAGAGCTGGGACGCATACGCCTTCCTTTCAGTTCGTGCACGAGCGCAGTCGTGTTCGATGGGGCTTCGGCACCCCTCGTGACCGTCTATAAGGACCAAGGCGAACAGCGTCTTGCAGAAGTGCTCGCCGAAATGATCGCCCGGCAGGTCCCGCCCGCCCTCTGCAAGGAAAGTTACCTGCAAGTCGCCTATCTCCCTGCCACCCGCAAAGCCCTACGGCGACGCGGATTCGACCATGCCGGCCTGCTTGCCGAAGCGGTTGCGCAGCAGCTGGGCCTTGGCTGCCTTTGCCCCTTCGAGCCTCCCCGGCACAAAGACCAGCGCGGGCTGACGCGTCGCGGACGCATCGAGAACATGGCCGCCGGCCTTGCCGTGCGCCCCGATATACCTTTGCCGGGACGGCTGCTCCTTGTCGACGACGTCTTCACGACCGGATCAACCTTGATTGCAGCGACCGATGCCCTCTTGTCCGCCGGCGTAACCGGAGTCGATTGCGCCACCTTCGCCCGTGTCTGGTAACCGAGAAAAGGGGACAGTCCCCTTTTCTCGGTTTGTATTGAAAAAGAAAAAGGAAAATTGGAGGTTGATATGGCAAGAGCACAAAGAAGAAGAAGCGAGACGGGGATATACCATAGTATGGTCCGCGGAATAGACAAAAGGCCAATTTTTGACTGCGACGAGGATCGCCGTTTCTTCCTCAAACGCCTTGGGAAGTATCGGGAAGAATGCCGCATGGATATATATGCGTACTGCTTAATGCATAATCACGTGCATCTCCTTGTTAAAGAATCGGATATTCCCCTTGGCAGATTCATGGCAAAGCTGGAGACCTCGTACGCCTTGTATTACAACAAGAAATATGGGCGTGTCGGGCACCTCTTCCAGAATCGCTTCAAGAGCGAACCCGTAGAAGATGATGGCTATCTTCTAACCGTATTTCGCTACATTCATCAGAATCCGTATCGATCTGGCCTGAATCCATTTTCCTGGACAAGCTATCATGAATACGAATCGTCTGAGCCAGGTATCGTTGACACTGGATACATGTTCGCACTGTTTTCACACCGGGAGTATCTTCTCAGATACCTCCAGCATAAGGGGCTAGAAGAGGTCGAGGAGCTGGACACCGAAAAGAAGATCCCGGATTCAGAGGTGTTACAAAAAATCAATCATGTCACAGGAATACAGAACTGCTCACATATCAAGGGGCTTCCCCTCGATACACGGGCTCGCATCTTGAAGGATCTTAGGCAGTCAGGTCTGTTGATCAGGCAGATAGAACAGGCAACTGGAATAAGCCGATGCTCGATCGACCGCGCATGCAAGAGGAAGGCTTCGATGTAACCGAGAAAAGGGGACTGTCCCCTTTTCTCGGTTAGGCGCGCTCCTTCTCGGTGTGGGCTTGGGAGACCTCTGCTACATCGACCGAGATCGTATGCTGGATCGGCTTCCACTGGGCCTTCTTCACGAGAGCAACCAATGCGATCGGGATATAGGTAAGCATGAACAGCGGGAAGGTGAACATGTAGCGGATCTTCCGCGAAGTCTTGGCATGGATGTTGTCCCATTCGATGAACGTGGTCAAGACACCGAACATGAACATGAAGACGCAGTAGTTCATCAGGCAAAACAGGATCGAGGAGGCCGAAGAG
>JAVBQH010000055.1:0-6615 GCA_031549175.1 Raoultibacter sp. | reverse complement strand
ACAAAAAACCCGCCTGGTGGCGGGTTTTGCTTCAACTTAAAATAGATGCCGATTGTTAGGCGCGCTCTATTTTTCCTGCCTTCATGCATTTGGTGCATACGTTGGCGCGCTTCACCTTGCCGTTGACCTTAATCGTGACCTTCTGCACGTTGGGGCGGAACACACGGTTGGTAACGCGGTGCGAGTGGCTAACGTTGTGCCCTGCAGCAGGGGTTTTTCCACATACTTCACAAACCTTGGACATTTCTATCACTCCATTTACGTTTCGGCACGAAGCCGCTCAAGACAAAAAGCCTTGATACTATACCATACTCTTTTCAAAGCGTTCAAGAAGTTTCTACCAATCTGGGGGAGAATACCTCAAGACGGGCGCCCGCATGCAGGCGCATCCGACGGCAAAGATTTTTTCATGAATATAAAGACGGCGAGCAAGCGGCACCCCGCAAGGCGCCACGCCCTTGCGCTATACTGGTGAGCCAGTCCCATCATGCATACGAACGGGTATCGTATCCGCGAAAGGAAAACCATGAGTGATAATGTTCCCGGCAATCTCCATGTTGCCAATGAGGTGTTGGCCGACATGGTCGGCAATGCTGCAATGGAATGCTATGGCGTCGTGGGCATGGCAGCCCCGAATGCCGCAGACGGCATCACCAAGATACTGCCTACCTCTCGCTTACGTCGGGGCGTGGTCGTCACCGCCACCGACAACGGCATCCACGTCGACCTTTTCGTGGTGATCGAATATGGAACCAATATCAACATCGTCTCCCAGAACCTGGTCGACCGGGTGACCTTCGTCCTGACCGAGTACGCGAAGGTGCCTTTGGACGGAGTCGAAGTGCATGTGCAAGGAATTAAGGTGCGCAAATAGCTGGAGCGTATGCCGGGCCGAATCGCCAGCGTGAGACCCCGGGCGAATCGACGCAGACAGACCAGCTTGACGAGGCGTGCAATACAAGGAGAGTCATGAAATCCATGTCAGAAAATTATACGATCAACGATGTCCTCAATGCGGTCGCAGTGGCAAGCAAGACCTTGGGGGAGCGAAAAGAAGAGATAAACCGCCTGAACGTGTTCCCGGTGCCCGACGGGGACACCGGCACGAACATGTCTTTGACGCTTGAGACGGTCACCGACAACCTCGCGCGGCTTCCCATTGGCTCAAGCCCCGCCGAGATTCGCAAGGCAATCACGACCGGCGCCCTGATGGGGGCACGCGGCAACTCCGGTGTCATTACCTCGCAAATTCTCCGCGGCTTCTGTGAGGGAAGCGAGCAATACGACGGCCTTACAACCGAAAGCCTCGACGGGATGCTCAGCCGCGCAGTGGAGGTGGCCTTCCAGGCGGTGCGCAAGCCCGTAGAGGGAACCATCCTCACCGTCTTGCGCGACACGGCGCATGCGGCCAAAAAGGCGCGCAAGAAGAAGGCTACGACCGAAGAGGCACTCGACGAGATCGTCACCGAGGCCTATGCCTCGGTGCAGCGTACCCCCGACCTGCTCCCTGTGCTGAAGGAGAACGACGTGGTCGATGCCGGCGGCTATGGGCTCGCCATCCTGTTCGACGCGTTCGCCTCGGCGATCATCGGCAAGGAGGCCTTGGTCGACGAGCTTGCCTTTGCCCGGAACACCCTGCCCAAGGTCGAGATCGAGCAGATAAACGATTGGGAGGGGTCGCAATACCGCTACTGCACCGAGTTCCTCGTAGATTCCGACCAGGTCGACATCGACGAGGGCATCGGGTTCTTGGAGACCATGGGCGACTGCGAGCTTCTCGTGGGGGAAAAGCCCCACTTCAAAGTACACGTCCACAGCAACACCCCCGACAAGGTGCTCGCCTACTTCCTTGAGCGCGGGCAGATTTCCGAAGTGCATATCCACAATATGCAGCAGCAAAGCGAGGAGCGCATAAGCAGCCTCGAAGAAGAAGCGCAGGCCGAGCACAAGCCGATCGGGTTTGTGGCGGTGGCGCCCGGCTCAGGCAACGCGAAGATCCTCGAGAGCCTCGGCGTCGACGTCGTGGTCTCGGGCGGACAGACCATGAACCCCTCGACGAAGGACCTCCTCGACGCCGTCAACAAGGTGAACGCCGACGGGGTCATCATCCTTCCCAACAACAGCAATATCATCCTGGCGGCACAAAGCTGCGCCTCGCTCTCGGAAAAGCCCTGCGCCGTCGTCCCGACCAAGACGGTCCCCCAGGCGTTCTCGGCCCTCTTCGGGTTCGACGGCGAAGCCACGCTCGACGAGAACGTCGAGAGCATGACCGAGGCCTTCCAAGGCGTGAAGACAGGCGAGGTCACCCAGGCTATCAAAGATTCGAAGGATGCCCACGACAACCCTATCAAGGAGGGTGACACCATAGGCATCGCAGACGGGTCGATCGAGGCCGTCGGGCGTTCGACCGAAGAGGTGGTCATGGGTCTCCTTGTCGCCATGGAGGCCGAAGACGCCGATACGCTTACCATCCTCGCCGGCGAGGATTACTCCGATAAAGACCTCCAGGCGCTTGTCTCCCAGATCGAGGAGGAGTACGACGAGCTCGAGATAGACCCCCACCGGGGAGAGCAGCCGCTCTATCCTATCATTCTATCCATAGAATAAACCCTGGGCCCAGGCGATGAGCGGTGCGAGACCAGCAGACTACATCGAGCCCGACCGCAGGAGGCTGCTCGCTTGACCGTCTCGCGGCCACCTTGGCCCTCGACGAGCCTGTCGGCAAGGTGAAAGGCGTCTCGCCTGCGCGCGCCCGCGTGCTCGAGGGCAAGGACATAAGCACGGTCCGCGACCTCCTGACCCACTACCCGCACCGCTATATCGACATGTCGCAGCTGGAAAAGGTGGCAGGTGCGCCCATCGGCGCAATGTGCACCATCGCCGGCGAGATCCACGAGATCAAACTCAAGAAGCCGAAGCCCCGTCTGAGCCTGGTCGAAATCGCCCTCACCGACGACACGGGTCTTTTGATGGTCACCTGCTTTCGCCAACCATGGCTGAAGGACTCCCTGTCAAAGGGCATGAGGGTCGCCGTATCCGGGAAAGTCGAGTTCAACTATGGGTTCAAGAGGATGACGAACCCCTTCATCGAGGTCCTCGAAGACGATGCTGCGCAGGATTGCGGCCTGATCGTGCCCGTACACCCTGCCACAGAGAAGATATCGACCGCATGGATGCGCCGCTTCATAGCAAACGCGCTCGACCAATGCCGCGGCATGCTCGACCCGGTCCCTTTGGCCCTGCGGGCACGCTACCGCCTGTTCTCGCGCGGGGCCGCGCTTTCCGCGATTCACTTCCCGAAGGCGATGGCCGACGCCGAAGAGGCCCGCCGCCGCCTCGCCTATGAAGAGGTGCTCCTGCTTGAGCTGCATCTTATGACCGAGGCAGCCAAGCGCAGCGAAGGGAGGCCGGCGACCGCGCATGCCATCGATGGCAAACGGGTCCAGGCCCTGCAAGCAGGCCTGCCCTTCACCCTGACCGACGAGCAGAAGGCGGCACGCGAGGAAGTCCTCGCCGTCATGGCGAAGTGCACGGTGGCAAGCCACCTCATCTTGGGCGACGTCGGCACCGGCAAGACCATCGTCGCCGGCTTCGCCTTGGCGGCCTGCGCCGACACGGGGACGCAGGCGCTGATGATGGCGCCCACCGAGGTCTTGGCACGCCAATACGGAGAAAACCTCGGCCCGCTCCTTGACGAGGCGGGGGTCTTCTGGGAGGTGCTGACGGGCTCGACGCCGGCGGCCGAGCGCGCGGCGATCCTCGAACGCGCGAAGGCCGGCACCATCGACGTGCTCTTCGGCACCCACGCCCTTATCGAGGACGATGTGTCCATGAGGCACTGCTCGCTGGTCGTCATCGACGAGCAGCACCGTTTCGGGGTCGACCAGCGCGCGAGGCTCCTGGCAAAGGGCGAGGCCCCCGATGCCCTGTACCTCACGGCGACCCCGATCCCGCGGTCTTTGGCCCTTGCCGTCTACGGCGACCTCACCTTGTCATACATCAGGCAGCGCCCCACGAACACGGCGGGGAACGAGACCCGGGTGCTCACCAAGGGGGAACGCGGCCATGCCTATGACGCCGCCTTGGCCGCCTTGAGGCAGGGGCGGCAGGTGTACGTCGTGTGCCCCCTGGTGGGGGATTCGGCAAGCCAGGACGAGGGGGAGGGCAAGGCCGCCTTCGAACAAGAGGGGGAGTCCTACGAGTATGCCTCCATCCGCATCGAGGACGAGGGCGACATCGCCGAGGGAAACCTCAAGGCGGCGAAGCAGGAGGCCGCCTTCCTGCAGGCGAAGACCTTCTTCGACTATAAGGTCGACCTGCTGTACGGCGGGATGAGCGGCGTGGAGAAGCATGAGGCGATGCAGCGCTTCCGTTCGGGCGCGACCCAGGTCCTCGTGGCCACCACCGTCATCGAGGTGGGCGTCGACGTGCCCAACGCAAGCGTGATGATCGTCGAGGACGCCGACCGGTTCGGCCTTGCCCAGCTCCATCAGCTGCGCGGCCGTGTGGGCAGGGGAGACACCCCGGGCGAGGTTTTCCTCATATCGGCATCCAAGGCCCCGCCGGCCCTCGAGCGCCTTGCCGCCATGGAGCGTACGCAGGACGGGTTCGAGCTGGCAAGCTATGACCTGAGCCTGCGCCGCGAAGGCGACATCCTGGGCAACCGCCAGCATGGCGCATCGATCCTGAAGCTGGTCAACGTGGTGCGCGATGGGAAGGTGATCGAGGCGGCCCATTCCGACGCCCTTGAGATACTAGGCTCGGACCCCCACATGGAGGCACCCGAGCACGAGGCGCTCGGCCGCGAGATGCGCCTTGCCTTCAAAGGCCCGAAGACGGCGGACGGAGGCTGAACGTGCGCATCATAGCAGGCGAGCACAAAGGGCGGAGGATTGCGCCCCCTAAAGGCAAAGGCACCAGGCCTACGACCGACCGGGTTCGAGAGTCGCTGATGAGCGCTGTGGCGAATGCGCGCGGAGGGTTCGAGGGCGCTGAGGTCCTCGACGCCTTTGCGGGAAGCGGGGCGCTCGGGCTTGAGTCGCTTAGCAGGGGTGCCTGCCACTGCACCTTCTTCGAGAAGGACAAGGGTGCGCTCATTGCGCTGAAGGCGAATATCGCGGCCTTGGGGATCGGCGCCGACCGGGCGACGGTCTGCCAGGGAGATGTGCTCGCCAAGGCTCCTGCCTTACAAGGGCATGCCTTCGACCTGGTTTTCCTCGACCCGCCCTACCAGATGGACGTCGGTATGGCAGCCGGGTTGGCCAAGTCCCTCTACGACCGGGCTCTGCTCGGCGAAAGCCCCTTGATCGTCTACGAGCATGCGAAGGCTGACGGACCCCAGTTGGCGGCTCTGGCGGCCTCGCTTCAATGGGAGGGGCTCTTCCACCGCGTATACGGTGACACGGCGGTCGATATTTTTTCATGGTAGCCGCCGGGGCGGCGCTTCGAACCTGCTATGCTTGCAAGAAAACATTTTCAGACGCATAGAGGAAGCGAGGACATATGAAGCGGGCACTGATACCAGGCACCTTCGATCCGATCACCGCAGGCCACCTCGATGTCATCACGAGGGCTTCGCAGATGGCCGACGAAATCGTCGTGGGGGTCGCAGACTCTTCGAAGAAGAACCCGCTGTTCAGTCTTGATGAAAGGGTGGCCCTTACCAAAGAGGCGACTGCGCACCTCGCAAACGTCTGCGTCGAGCCCTTCGACTGCCTGCTTGTCGACTTTGCCAAGCAGATCGATGCCCATGTGCTGGTGAAGGGCCTGCGGGCTATCACCGACTTCGAGTACGAATTCCAGATGACGGCATTGAACTACCAGTTGAACCGTACAATCGAGACGATCTTCATCATGTCGCCGCCGCAGTACATGTACCTCTCCTCGTCGATCGTCCGTGAGATCGCAAGCCTCCATGGCCCGCTCGACGGCTTTGTTCCCGAGTGCGTCCGCAAGGCGCTCTACAAGAAGTTCTCCGACTGAGCGAAGAGGGAAAGGCCTGCTTTCCCTTGCCAAGCCTTCCCCAGACAACCGAATCACGCCCCTTTGCCTCAGCATGTAGAAAATATGCTTCCCATAAGGGTTTTCGTTTGGTAATATAGCTTCTATCAGTATATATGGTGCCAAGATATGCTTTAGGCTAGGGGGGGGAGCCGTTTTGGCAGCACGCCACCTTAAGGGATGAGGTTCCTCCATGCTGCAAGTGGTTCTGACCAGCGGTACTATATACAAGGAAGTCCTTTCGGAAGGCTTCGAGGGGGCGCACCATGTCTGCGATGCGCCATCTTATGGCGGCCGGGAGTTCGGCATCATCGAAAAGCGGGACGCCGGGCTGCAGTTGTCCCACCTTCCAGGGGGCTCGCTTACCTGCATAGACGGAACAACGGCCGCCTCGGTCGCCCTTGACCCTGACAAAGAGTCCATGTTCCAACTGAGCACCGAAGAACAGTCAGTCACCCTGGTCACGGCCTTATCGACCGCAGGCGACAAGACGACGCGCATCACCGGCCTCTCGGGCGACGCCGCGCTCACCATCGGCAGCGCGCCCGGCTGCACCTTCTCCTACCCCTCGCGGTTCGTCGAGGGAAGCCACGCCCGCATCGACTACCAGGGGGG
>JAVBQH010000063.1:0-5666 GCA_031549175.1 Raoultibacter sp. | reverse complement strand
GTTCTCGATGCCGCAGTGATATATGAGCGCATTGACCAAGGTGCCGTCGTAGTGGTCGGCGGAGGGATGGCAGACAAGCCCCGCCTGCTTCGACAAAACAAGGAGGTAGTCGTCTTCGAAGCGAATATCAAGGTCGATAGTCTGCCCGGCAAGTTGGATACGGGGGGCCTCTTCCTCGAGCTCATAGACGATCAGGTCGCCGGTCTGGACGGCATGCTTCTTTGCAACAGGTCGCCCGTTCACGACCACCCTGCCCGCTTCGATGTTTCGGGCGGCGGAGCTCCTGCTGGCATAAAACCCGCGGTCGGCACAGAGCGCATCGAGGCGCGTGCCTTCCTCTTCGGTTTTGACCTGGTGGCTGAGACTGCGCGCCATTGCTTAGCGGCGCCCCCCGTCATCGCTTTCCAAGAACTCCTCTGTCGGCTCTTCCTTGTCGGCGCGCACGAAGCCGGTGGCGTCCTCGATCCTACCCGCATCCTGTGCCGCGTGCTTGCCCTCATGGCGCCACGCGAGGAGCAGTCCGAGGAGGAACATGACCACCCCGCAGGTAACCCCGATATCGGCGATATTGAAGACGGGGAAGTCGATGAATCCGAGTTCGATGAAGTCGACCACGTAGCCCAAGGTGAACCTGCTGATCGCATTGCCAAGCCCGCCCGCGAACACCAAGGCAAGGCCAACGACCTGCAAGAGGTTGACCTGTTTGGCAAACACGAATACATACAGGGCCAAGACGATGCAGACAAGGAGGGCGATTATGCCCAGGATAAATGTCGAGTCACCGAAGATGCCCCAGGCGCCGCCCGTGTTATGCACAAGGCGGAAATGGAATACCCCCGAAACCCCACTGGAGGCAGCGATGGCCTCGGCTTCAAAGAAAGCCTTCGTGACGGCATCGAAGGCAAGCCATGCCGCGGCCAGGCAGACAAAGATGACCGCGTTCCTTGTTTTTGTTTTCAGTCCCTTCGCCATAAGCACAACCTCTAAGAAGCTTCCGTATAGCCGATCTCGGCAAGGACACCGGCGCAGCGTTCACAGACATCAGGGTGGGTCTTGCTCACCCCCAGTTCACGGTAGTTCCAGCAACGGGGGCACTTCTCCCCTGTTGCGGCACCGACGCGGGCGGCAAGCTCCGCGGCTTTCTCGAAGGTCACAGCAGACACGATGAACAGCTCTTCGAAGAAGGCCTCCTCGTAGCGTCCTGCAACCTCCAGGACCTCAGCCGGCGCAGACACCGTGATGGATGCCTCCTGGCTCTTGTTCACGGCCTTGGCCTCGCGGGCATCTTCAAGCGCCTTTGTCACCACCTCGCGTATGCCAAGGATAACCTCGAAGTCAGCCGCGATGCGCCCGCAGTCCCCTTTGTTTATAAGTGGTAGGAAATCGTTATCTTCGGGCCATCCTGCAAGCTGCACGTTCTCGGCATGCCCGCCCTCGTAGCGAAGGCCCTCAGGGTAGGACTCCCACACCTCGTCGGTCGTGAAGGTGAGGATGGGGGCGAGCACGCGGACCAAGACCTCGAGGATGTTCATCAGCACCGTCTGCGCGCTGCGGCGCAGGGGGGAGCCGGGGGCCTCCGAGTACAGGCGGTCCTTGCTCGTGTCCATATAGATGGCCGAAAGGTCGTTCACGATGTATTCGTAGACGCTCCGGTACACAAGATGGTATTTGTATTCGTCATAGGCTTGCTCGACCTCATGGAGCAGCTGGTTGACACGGATCAAGGCCCATCGGTCGATCGGCGTGAGACCATCCCAGTCCGTCACTGCATGGATCCGGTAGTCGAAGTCGTACAGGTTGCTTAAGAGGAAGCGGAAGGTGTTGCGGATGCGGCGGTATGCCTCGCTTGAGCGCTGCAATACCTCCTCGCCCAGATTCACGTCCTGCGAGTAGTCGACGCTTGCAACCCAAAGGCGCAAGACGTCGGCGCCGCTTTGCTTCATGACATCCGCCGGGTCGACGCCGTTCTCGGCGGATTTCGACATCTTCCTACCTTCTGCATCGTTTACGAAGCCGCAATGCATGACGGACCGGTAAGGGGCGGTGCCGTAGGCGCCCACACTGGTCAGAAGGGATGATTGGAACCAACCACGATGCTGGTCAGAGCCCTCAAGGTACATATCCGCAGGGAAGCTGACGCCCTCTGCCTCGCGGTGGCGGAGCACACTTGTATGGCTGACGCCGCTTTCCCACCAGACATCCAGGATGTCTGTCTCGGGGCTGAGCTCTGAGCAGCCGCATGCCTCGCACGATATGCCCGCCGGCAGGTAATCCTCAGGCTTCTTGATGAACCAGGCATCGGCCCCTTCGTTTCTGAAGAGCTCGATGACCGCATCGAAGGTCTCGGCGGTCGCAACCGTCTGCCCGCACTTGGCGCATTTGAACACGGGTATCGGCACGCCCCAGGAACGTTGGCGCGAGATGCACCAGTCCGGGCGGTCGGCTATCATCGAACCAATACGGTTCACCGCCCATTCCGGAATCCAGCGTACATCGCCGTGGATGGCCTCGAGCGTCTTGGCACGGAGGCCGTTCTTCTCCATTGACACGAACCATTGGTCGGTCGCGCGGAAGATCACCGGTTCGTGGCAGCGCCAACAATGCGGATAGCTGTGGCTGATCCTTTCCTGGGCAAGGATGCTGCCACGCTCGTCGAGCCAGGCGATGATCTTGGGGTTGGCCTCCCATACATCCATGCCCGCAAAAGGCCCGCCGCCTGCATCATAGGTGCCGTCGTCGGTGACAGGCATGATGGTCGGAAGGTCGTATTTCTGGCCGACCAGATAGTCGTCCTCGCCGTGCCCGGGTGCCGTATGCACAGCCCCGGTGCCGGTGGAAAGCTCGACATGGTCCCCCACTATGACAAGGCCTCGACGCTCTTCCGAAAAGATCGGATGCAGGTAGTGGATACCTTCAAGCGCGGAGCCCTTGAGCCTTGCCGGCTCGCCGGATTCGTCGCAGAACAGCCTGGCCTCCTCCCAGCCCGCCGCCTTGGCGACCGAAGGGGCCAAGGCCTCGGCAACGACCAGCAGCTCACCATCCGAGTTTACAAGCGCCACGTAGTCTGCGTCGGGGGCGAGCGAGACGGCCACGTTGGCCGGCAAGGTCCAAGGCGTGGTCGTCCAGATGACAAGCTTCACCGGTCGTCCGGCAGAAGCGAAGGCCTCGGGCACCTCGTCCAAAAGGAACTTCACATAGATCGAGTCGCTCGTCTCGTCCCCGTACTCGATTTCAGCCTCGGCAAGTGCCGTCTGGCAACGGGTGCACCAATGGATGGGCTTGCGTCCCCGGTATACCGACCCGTCAAGGTAGAGCTTCTTGAACACCTCTACGTTACCCGCCTCGTAGTCGGGGGTATAGGTGAGGTAGGGATGTTCCCAGTCGGCGTTGACGCCAAGGCGCTTGAAGCCCTCGCGCTGGATGGACACGTACTTCTCGGCCCATTCCCGGCATAGGCGGCGCAGGGTCGGCTGGTCTATCTTTGCCATCTTCTCAGGCCCCAGCATCTTTTCGACCATATGCTCTATCGGCTGGCCGTGGCAGTCCCATCCCGGGATATAAGGTGTATAGAACCCGCGTTGGGCATGGCTTTTATTGACGAAGTCCTTGAGTATCTTGTTGAATGAGTGGCCTATGTGAATCGGCCCGTTTGCATACGGAGGACCGTCGTGGAGGATGAAGGGCTTTGCCTGGCGGTTCTTCTCCAAAACCTTCCAATAGATCTGCTGCCCTTCCCATTTGGCCAGACGCTTCGGTTCGTTCTCGGGCAGGTTCGCCCTCATTGCAAAATCTGTCGAAGGCAGATTCATCGTTTCCTTATAGCTGTTTCCCACGAACTTCCCGGCCTTTCTCGGTCTACTGGTTGCATATGCTTCAAACTGATTCATTATAGGCGATGTTTTTTGCTTTCCCGGTAATCGACGACACTTTTCAGAATTGTGACATACCGGGCCTTTTTCTCACGCGGATAATCCTGCGCTATGTGTATACTTCTAAGCTAAAAGGTAAGACATGATGCGTTTTGGAGGGCTCCCATGAACTATGAGATTGTCACCGACTCCGGCTCGAACTTGACCGAAGAATTCATCGATGAGAACAACCTGCATATCCTTCCTTTGACTTTCATGATAGAAGGCAAAGAGTTCCAAAGCTACCTCAAAGGCCAAAAAACCGACCTGAAGCAGTTTTACACCATGATGCGTGACGGCAAAGTCATCACCACCTCGCTGCCGAACCTCGCTGAAACCGAGAAGCTGTTCCGCAGCCTGCTCGACGGCGGCAAAGACATCATATACCTCGGATTCTCAAGCGGCCTTTCCGGCACCTTCGAAGCCATCGAGATCATCATCGGCGAGCTCCAGGCCGCCTACCCCGAAAGGACCATCTACGGGGTCGATACGCTTGGTGCCTCAGGCGGCCAAGGGCTCCTCGTTTACCATGCCCTTCAAAAGGCGCGGGAAGGCCTGTCAATCGACGAGCTGAAGGCGTGGGTGGAGCAAAACCGCTTCAAGCTTGCCCATTGGTTCACGGTTGATGACCTTATGTTCCTGTTCCGTGGCGGGCGTGTTTCCAAGACAAGCGCATGGGCCGGCACCATGCTCAACATCAAGCCCGTGCTCCACGTGGACGACGAAGGGCACCTCATCCCTATGGAAAAGGTCCGGGGGCGCAAGAAGTCCCTCAACGCCTTGGTCGCCCAGATGCGTGAGACGGCCGACCAGCCGATTTCCGAACAGGTGATATTCCTCAACCATGGCGACTGCATCGAAGACGCCGAATACGTCGCCGAGAAGATCCGCGAGGAATTCGGTGCGAAGGACATCGTCATCAACTATATCGACCCCGTGATCGGGGCGCATTCAGGGCCAGGCACCATCGCCCTCTTCTTCCTGGCGAACTGCCGCTAGGAGCAATAACAAGCCTGGGGACGGGGACAGCCCTTGGGATAAAAGGGTCTGTCCCTATTGTCCCACTGTCTTGGCCTGCAGGCTCCCCTGCGCGCTTGATAGTTAATTCAGAATGATGTCTTTGAGGGCGGCGAGGAGCTTCTCGTTCTCCTCGCGCTTGCGGATCGACACGCAGAAGTACTTCCCTTTCGAAAGCCCAGGGGTCCCGTCGAGGTTGCGAACGAGGAAACCCGCCAGCTGCAAGCGCAAAAGGAGCTCGGCTGTGTCGGAGACCGAGAATTCCAGGCCGTCACGCGGCTCGAAGGAGCACATGACGTAATTGGCCTCTGCTGGGAAGATATGGATTCCCGGGATCAGGTTCAGCATGCATTGCATCCAGGGGATCTCTGATTCGAGGAACTCGCGGGTGTCTTCGAAATACTCGACCTCGCCTAATGCCGTCTCGGCCAAAACCTCCGCAAACATGGTAGTGCCCGAGCTGTCGTAGAAGCTTTTGATCTGGGCTATCGTGTCGGGGTGAGCGATACAGTAGCTTATCGGGACGCCTGGTATGGCAAAAGACTTGGTCAAAGAACGGATGATGATCAGGTTCCGGTATTTCTCCGTTAAAGGGACCATGCTTTCCCCGCCGAGCGAGAGCTCTATGAGGCTTTCGTCGACGATGACCCATTTGCATTCTTCGAGATAGTTGACGAGAGTGGTGCGAGGCAGCAGGCGGCTTGTGGGGTAGGTGGGGTTAGCCAACACCGCGGCGGTGAA
>JAVBQH010000070.1:0-4641 GCA_031549175.1 Raoultibacter sp. | reverse complement strand
GCGGCTGCCCGAGCCGCGGCATAAGGGTCCTGCCCGCGTTGAATATCTGGGCGCCTTCCTCGTCCATCCCCTTGATGCTCTCGGAGATGTTGGTCGCGACCCCGCCGGGGGCGATGACGTTCACGCGGATGTTCTTCTTCGCGTAGGCAAAGGCCGTGTTCTGCGCGATGGCGACGGTCGCGCGCTTTGAAGAGGTATAGGCAACACCCGCTCGTCCGCTGCCGAGGCCGGCAACGGAGGCGGTGACCACGATTGCGCCGCCGCCGCGCTCCTCGAAGTGGTTCACCGCAGTGCGGATCTGCATCATGGGGCCGAAGGTGTTGATAGTCCAAACCCGCTTCCAAGTCTCATCACTCACATGCCCGATGGGCTCGAAGCCATCCATGACGCCCGCATTGCAAACCAGGATGTCATAGCCCCCAAATTCCTCGATGGCAAGCTCGAACATGGCATCGTTGGATTCTTGGCTCCGGACGTCGCTCACGATGCAGGCGGCCTTTCCGCCCGCAGCACGGATGCCGTCGACGACCTCCATCATGCGCTCTTCATTGATGTCGGCGATAACCACGCTTGCGCCTTCGCGCGCATAGGTTTCCGCAATCGCTCGTCCGATACCAGAGGCGGCACCGGTGATAATGGCAACTTTTCCTTCTAGCTTCATGTCTGATCCTTTCGAGGGGCCTCGCAGTTTCTAAGCTTTGCCAATGGTTTTACCCGAATAGTGTATCTGCGTATGAGATTAGACAAGAAGCATTTCATCGAACTGTAATAATCTTGTCGGAAAAACGTGGCCTTTCCCTATAGCCTGGTCCCGCAATTGCCGCAGAAACTGATGTCAGGCGCATGCTCGGCACCACAGCCAGGGCATACCTTGTTCTGTGCCGCAGGCGCCTCCATCGGGGATCCGCAATGGTTGCAGAACCGCACCCCCTGGGCATTCTCCTTCCCGCATTGCGGGCAGGCGTTCAAGGCCAAAGAGGCTCCGCAGTTGTTGCAGAACTTCCCGGTGCCTGCCGGCTTGCCACATGATGGGCAGGCGGTCGTCTTGCTCTCGATAGCCCCTGACCAAACGGTCGCGCCAGCCCCTGCTTCGTCGATATTGCGCTTCATGGCCTCTGCCCGCGCTTGTGCCACATACACCTCCTGGCGAGGGGCGCAGCTCACACAAAGCCCTTCATCTTCGTTGAAGCATGAATCGCAGACATAGCTTTGGCAGGCATGGCATCTATGGAAATGCTCGCCGGCCTCGTTTTGGGCATGTTCGAAGGCGCGCTCATGTTCTTTCTGCCATTCAGGGCTCATCCCCGTAAAGCGTTCGGCAATGATGTCGCCCGCCCGCTCTGCCTGCCACCCCATGTTTCCAAGCCTGCCGCCCACAAGGTTCCCCAAAACGCTTGCGCCTTGCGAGACCGCCCGCAGCCCCTTGCCTTTCTTGTAGGTCTCCGATTCGATGAAGGAGCTTTTGAAGCCGTCGTTGCAGATATCGCAATAAAACGTGAACTGATAGCCTGCTTCTGTTGAATTGTCCGCATGGTTGCGGGTAAACGATTGGAGCATTGCCGGTCACCTCATTTCGATTTGAGCTTTTTTCCGCATGCAGTGCACTTGGTGTTTTGGAAGAACTGCGGGACGCCGCAGCGCGAGTTCCTGCAAGTTGCCATCAAGCTCTGCCCGCACTGCTCGCATTTTTCCTGGACGAAGGTGTCTTTGCCGCAATGAGGGCAGGCAACGACCAGGGGCCTTCCGCATCCTGGGCACGCTACATAGGCTTTTTCGATGGCGTGCAGGCAGCTTGGGCAATGAAAGCCGAAGGGGCTAGCGCTGCCGCATGCTGGACAGAGGCGCACATCGCGATCGATGAACGTGCCGCATTGCGCACAGGGCTGCTTGTAGCTGGCCACGCTAGACGCCTCCTTGCGAAGTTCCGCATGAGCCGCAGAAGTGGGTCCCGGGCTCAAGCGAGGCGCCGCAGCTCACACATACGATCGCGCCAAGCTTCGACCCGCATGACTGGCAGAAATTGGTGCCCTCGGGATTCGTGAGCCCGCAGCTTGGACACTGGTCGGCCTTCGCGGCTTCATCGACCTGTTGTTTTTCCTGTTGGGCAGTTTGAAGTTGACTTTGTGCTTCGACAAGGTTCGACTGTATCAAGCGAAGTTTGTCGGAGTATTCGGGGAAGGCGTCCAGGCCCTGCTGTGCGACGGTCTTCCGTCCTATTTCAATATATATCTGTGCCTCTTGTTCCTGCAGTTCGGAGACTTGTGTCTGGGCATTCATGATCTTAACGTTCGGATCGTCTTGGGGCATGAAGCCTGAAAGCCCTTTGACAAGCCCGCCGAGTCCTCCAAATAAATCGTTTGCCATGGGTTTCTCCTCTCCTGGTAAGACTTTTGATGAAAAGACAGCTGAAAGGCAGGTAGCGCCAATTGTGGATCAAGCATGGCCAGATCCAGGCTCATGAAGTGGGGCTTCGCATTGCGTGTTTGCATCAGGCTCGAGCTGCGGAAAAGGAATGCTCTACGTAGGCGGATGGGCGAGAAAGCTGGTTTAACCGGATTCAAGCAAACAGCAGGCGAACCCAAGGTATTAGTTCATCTTCCACGTAGGCCCACCTCTTTCCCATCCCACCTTCGATGCTCATCCCCAAGGTTTGGAAAATAGTCCAAGAACGCCCTGCATTTTGCTCCTATGCAGGACAGATATCTTGCCTCTTGGAATTTATACCATGTTTTAGCACCCGTTGGGTATGAGAAAGTGGAATGAATTCAGTTTTCTGACCAAGATTTCCCTTGTTACAAGGGAATATCGTGTGATTGCAGCGGCATTGCGACGGGCTTTTCGAGACATATCAAATTAGCAACAAAGTATCAGGATCTACTGCATAAACCGCAAAAAAAAGGCCATAATACGAAACAGCCCCGCAAGGAGGCTGTCTACCGTGCAAAAGGGTCAGACCCCTATGCACGCTTGTTTTGAAATGGTGCCCGAGGCGAGAGTCGAACTCGCACGCCTTTCGGCAACGGTTTTTGAGACCGCCATGTCTGCCATTCCATCACTCGGGCGCAGACTGAGATTATAGCGGAACCGCGAGAATGCGCCAAGAGAAAACAGGCAGAAGTGGAAAGGCTACGTAAACACAAGGGAGGACCAACATGATCGACGAGGCTTTGAATGCGAAGATCGATGCGTATATCGAAGATACGTGGGAGCAGGTTGTCGAAGACATCACCACGCTGGTGAGGATTCCCAGCTTCGAAGAGCTGGACAAAGCGGCGCCAGGTGCGCCTTATGGGCCAGGTCCTGCCGAGGCCTTGAAGGCCGGCCTCGCCCTTGCCGAGCGCCTCGGCTTCCAGCCCACGAACTGTGACGGGCACATCGGCTTTGCCGACCTTCCCGGCGAAAGCGAGACCCAGTTCGGCATCATCGGTCATTTCGATGTGGTACCTCCCGGCGTCGGCTGGGATTTCGAGCCCTTTGATGTGACCCGTAAAGACGGATACCTGGTCGGGCGCGGTTGCATCGACGACAAGGGTCCGAACGTCATCGCCCTGTACGCGATCAAGTTCCTGACCGACCATTACGGCGGCAGGCTTCCCTACACCATCCGCTACATCTGTGGCGCGAACGAGGAAAGCGGCATGCGCGACACCGCTTACTACCGTGAGCACTTCAAGGATCCCGCCTTCGTGATCACCCCCGATGCCGATTTCCCCGTCTGCTATGGCGAAAAGGGCGGCTTTGACGGGCGCATTACAAGCAAGCCATTGCCCGAAGACGGCGCCATCCTTGAATTCGAGGGCGGTAGCGCCACGAACGCGGTACCGAGCCTGGCACACGTGGTCGTGCGCGCAAACGCCGCCGACCTGCAGCCGACTGACCGCATTACCGTTGAGGACAAGGGCGGCAATGCGCTTTTGACCGCAACAGGCATCGGCGGGCACGCATCGCTTCCCGAAGGTACCGTCAACGCCATCGGCCTGCTAGTTGATTACCTGCTTGAACATGATCTCTGCACGGAAGACGAACGCGCCTTCCTGCAGTTGCAGCACAACCTACTCTCGGCCTATGACGGCAGCGGCGTCGGCGTGAAGACCTCCGACGACGCCTTCGGCCCCCTTACCCTGATCGGCGGCACGGTTGAGATCACCAAGGAGCGCCGCATCATCCAGATGATCGACATCCGCTATCCCACCTCGATCACGCACGAGGATATCATTCGCATCATCGGCGGGCAGTGCCGAGAAATCGGGGCGGAATTCGAGAACACCCTGCTTATGGAGCCGTTTTTGATCGACAAGGACTCACCGGTCATCCAGGCGCTCCTTGCCGGATATAACGAGACCACGGGCGAGACAGCCGAGCCCTTCACCATCGGCGGCGGCACCTATGCGCGCGAGTTCACGGCAGGCGCAAGCTTCGGGCCGAACATGCCCTGGCTCAAGCACCCCGAATGGGTGGGCATAGAGCACAGTGCGAACGAGGCCGCCTCAGAAGACATGCTGAAAAAGGCGATGAAGATATATATCGCCACCTTCGATAAGATTATGCACCTCGATTTGTAGTAGAATTCAACAGTACTAGTGGGGAGGCTTCGGGCAACCGGCTCGAAGCCTCCTTTGCGTCGCGGGTGGGACAAAAGGG
>JAVBQH010000064.1:0-13765 GCA_031549175.1 Raoultibacter sp. | reverse complement strand
AACTGGATATCAAAGTAAGCGGAACCACCAAGGTGGTGATCACCGTGAGCCATTGGATGGTCTTGTTCTGCTGCACATCGATCTGCATCTGGTAAAGCTCCCTCAGCTGCAGGCTGTATTCCTTGAGGTATTGAGACCGCTGGAACAGCCGCTCTGTTTGCTGGGAAAGAAGGCGGAAGAGGCGCCGGTCATCCTTGGTGAGAAGGAGGTATTCGTCTTTGCTGATCACGAGCGCCATGTCGGTCAGCTGCTGATAGGATCGGTCGTGGCGAAGCAGCCTGCGCCGAAAACCAAGCAGCTCGTTGCTCGGTGCCGCGGCGTTATCCTCGATCACCTGCTCCTCAATATCGCTGAGCTTGCGCTCGATGCCCGTGAGAAATTGAGCGTCGTCTTGTATGGAATGCTTGACAAGCTCGAACAGCACCCGGGCAGACGTGATCGAAGACACCTTGGAGAGGTTTCCCAAACCCGCCAATATCTTTTCGCAGGCATCGCCTTCGTCGATGAAGACCAGCCGTTGGGCACTCAGGAAGAAACCGAAATGGTCGATGCGGAGGCCCTCGTCCTCTTTACCCAGAAGGGAAAGCGACCCGATGATGCAGTCGGGCAGGAGGTTTGCGAAGGTGCCCTTGGAGTGGGCGAGAAGCCTAAGCGCCTCATGGACATCGGCATCCCCCAGGTCGATGCCGGTGAATTCCTCGGGAGTCACGATTTCTACAACCGGTGTGTCCTTTTCTTGGGTTTGGTCGGCAAGGATCAGGCCCCGACCGCTTTCAAGCCTGTAACGTAGCGCCATGATCTTCCTTTCCGGTGCACCAAGCCTTAAGGCTCCTTGGGACCGAAGGCCCCCGGCTTAGGCGGGATGGCAACGACGAATGCTTTGCACTACGAGAATTATAAAAGGAGCGCTGTATACAGGCGGTTGGCAATAAGGCTTGGTAATCGATCTGTAACGCTTGGGAATGCGGATGGTGCCGTGAGGTTGGCACGGCTTTGCGGGAGGGGGGTCGGGCTGGTGCGGCAAGCCGCCCGGCACAAGGAGGGTGCCGGGCGGCTGTTGAGGTTGCTCTGGCTAATCGGCGAGCTTGATGGCTACGCTGTAGATCTTGCCTTGGAACACGCTGTCTTTGATGCCGTACTCCTCAGTGACCGGCGTTGCGCGCTGCCGGCCCACATCGGCCCCCTCGTCCATGGATATCTGCTGCGCCAAGGTGTGCTCGATGCGCCCTTCGCCAACCTTCTCTCCATTGACAAACAAGGTGCCTTGGCCGCCTTTTCCAAGCCCGCCGCCGTCGTAGGCGAACTCATAGCGGATCTGGTTGCGTTCGTCTTCGGGGTTCAATGCCTTCGTGGCACGCACGTAGTAACGCTCGCGACCTGCCCAGTTGTAGCAGAAGGTGGGGATGCCGTCCTTGACGTACAGGCTGTAGCCTCCGAAGCGGCCGCCCTGTGCCAGGATGACGCCGTCGGTATGGTCGGGGGCCACGTCCACTTCTGCCGTGATGGAATACGAGGTATTCTTCAGCGAGAGGAACGCGTTCTCCCGCATGTCGCCCATGCCTGCGTACAGGGTGAGCTCTTTCCTGTCCCCAAACACGGTGGGACGGCCGGCGGTTTTTGCGTCGAGCAATGCGCCTGCCACGCCGTTGATGGGGAACACGTTGTGCTTGAGGCCCTCTTCATAGAAGCGCTTCTTCATCTCTTCGAGCTTTTCCGGATATTGGTCGGCAAGGTTGTCGGCCATGCTGAAGTCCTCTTCGACGTTGTACAGCTCCCAAGGGGCGTCCTCGGTCTTCGGATACAGGGGCGGGATCTTCCACGACAGCTTGTCCACGACGCCCGCAAACCAGCCGTCGTGATAGACTCCGAAATTGGAGAAGACGGAGAAGTACTGGGTCAGGTGCTCCCCGGGCGCGTTCGCCTCATCAAGGGCGTACTTCATGCTCACGCCTTCCAAGGGGCGCTGCTGAACGCCGTTCACCTCGGCGGGGGCTTCGATGCCGCAGAGCTCGTACACGGTAGGCGCCACGTCGATCACATGGTGGAACTGATGGCGCAGCTCGCCTTGTGCCTGGTATTTTTCGGGATAATGGAAGATCATGCCGTTTCGGGTGCCGCCGAAGTTAGAGGCAACCGTCTTCATATAGGTGAACGGGGTGTCCATCGCGATAGCCCAGCCGGCCGCGTAGTGGTTGTAGGCCATGTCGGTGCCGAGCAGGTCCTTTTTGGAGTTGACGAAATCCAGGTCTTCCTCAAGGCCGTTGAAGATCGCATTCTCGTTGAACAGGCCGTTCATCGACCCTTCGCCGGAAGCGCCGTTGTCGCCTAATATGTAGAAGATAACGGTGTTGTCCAGGATGCCCATTTCCTCCAGCGTGTCCACCACGCGTCCGATCTGGTCGTCGGTGTGGCGGGCAAACCCGGCGTAGATCTCCATCTGGCGGGCATAGAGCTCTTTCTGCGTCTGGCTCAGCGTGTCCCAATCGGCGATATCCTCCGGCTTCGGGGCAAGCTTGGTGCCTTCAGGCGCAATCCCCATCTTGACCATGTTCTCGAGCGTGTGTTCGCGGATAACGTCCCAGCCGCAGTCGAACTGCCCTTTGAACATATCGCGGTACTCCGCCGGCGCATGGTGCGGCGCATGGGTGGCACCGGGGGCGAAATAGGTGAAAAACGGCTTGTCCGGCGTGATCGCCTTTTGCGCGTGAATCCATTCGATGCACTTGTCCGCCAAATCCTCGCTAAGATGGTAATCCTCGCGGTCGGGGATATCGATGGCTTCCAGGCCGTTGATGAGGCCGGGGCGGTATTGGTTCGTCTCGCCGCCCAAAAAGCCGTAGAACTTGTCGAACCCGGAAAAGACCGGCCAATGGGTAAAGGGGCCGGAGACGCTGATCTCCCACGCGGGCGTCTCGTGGCACTTGCCGAACTGGGCGGTGGAAAAGCCGTTCATGCGCAGCACTTCGGCCATAGGCGTCACGTTAAGCGGGCGGGTGCTGAGGTTGCCGGGGTAGGCGGTGCCGAGCTCGGTGATGTTGCCCATGTTCACGCTGTGGTGGTTGTACCCGGAAAGCAATGCGGCACGCGTGGGGGCGCAGATGGAGGTCGTATGGAAGCGGTTGAACCTCATGCCGGTCTTTGCAAGCCGCTCCGCCGTCGGCATGGGGATCGGGCCGCCGAAGGCCGACGTGGCGGCGAAGCCCATGTCGTCAAGCAGGAAGATAAGCACGTTCGGCGCATCTTCGGGGGCGGCCACAGTGAAGCGCGGCGGTGCGGCGGGCGGGTTGTTGTCCGCGAACATCTCCTCGCAGGGCGCATATTCCGGCTCGTGCATCGGAAGCACCGTGCGGTCGGGTATGCAGGGGGTTTTGGGGTCTTGGTATTCGGGCATGGCCTTTCTCCTTTTCTTTGGAACGGTCGATAGACTCGGTTGCTTGATGATTGTGCTGCTACGGGTCGCCTCCCTTCATTAAATAGATCTTTTTTCGCGCCATCAATAGGTGCAAAGGTATTGTGATGAAAATGATACTGTCACGATAGGGCTCAAGAGGGGTTTCGGGTCTCATGGAGCGCCTCCTCGATCGTCTTGGCTATATGGCCTTCCACCGGCAGGCCGAGCTTTCGCATCTGATGGTTTATCTGATCGATCTGTCCTGCGATCCACCAGGTGACCTTCTTTTCGTCCAATTCCTGAAACAGCTGCTTGAGCACATCGGCCGCAGTGGCGTCTATGCTGTTGATGCCCGAGGCATCGATTATCAGCAGATGGGGGTCCTCGGCTTCGACCTTCTCCTTCACGCTTTCGCTGAAGGTGTTCGCGTTTGCGAAGAACAGCCGTGCACTGAAACGGTAGATCACCGTGTCGGGGATAGGCTGAGCCTTCTTATGCCGTGCCAGGTTGAAGTAGCCCTTACGTCCGGGGATAACGCCCAGATAGGCTTCTTTCGGCTGCGACATGCGGATGATCACGTCGATGAACGAGAGCACCACCCCTACGACGACGCCGAACAGCACGCCTACCACGAGCACGCCTGCTGCCGATACAACCCAGATCACCGCCTCGCTGCGGTTAAAGCGGAACAGATGGCGGATGACCCGGAGGTCGACCACGCCCAACAACGCCGCGAACACGATGCCTCCCAGCAATGGCTGGGGCATGTAGTAGAGCGCCCCTCCCAGGAAGGCTGCGACCAGGGCGACGGCGGCGACCGCCACAAGCGACACCACCTTGGTCTTGCCGTGGAACTGTTCGCTTGCCGCCGTCCGCGATACGGAAGCGCTCGTAGGCGAGCAGCCGCTCAAAGAGCTCATCAAGTTGGCGAATCCGAAGGCGAATATCTCGCGGTTGCTGTCGAGCTCGTAGTCATTGCGCTGCGCGAAGCTGTTTGCGGACATCAACGAGTCGGCGAAGATGACCACCGCCATCACCAGCCCCACGCCGACGAAGGTGTTCAATGAATCCATATGCAGGAGGTCGGGGAATTGTATCGGGGGAAGGCCCAGGGGGATCTCGCCAACGACGGCCACGCCTACGAGGTCGAGCCGGAGCAGGTAGGTGCACAAGGTGCCCAGTATCATCGCCGCCAACACGGTGGGGAATTTGGGAAAGAAGCGGCGGCCGACAAGCAACAGCGCGATCGTTGCAACCCCGATCAGCATAGAAGGCCAGTTGATCGAGGCAAGCTGGCTGAAAAGCGAGGCGAGCGAATGTATGAGGTTGCCTCCTTCGGCGTCGATGCCGAGGATTTTGGGGAGCTGGCCGAACAGGATGGAAAGCGCCGTGCCGGAGATAAACCCGCTCATCACCGGCATGGAGATATACTCTGAAAACCTTCCCAGCTTGAGCACGGCGAACAGTATGAGGAACAGCGCGGTGAAAAACGACAGCACGGCAGCGGCGCCGACCGCATCCTGCGACCCTGCAACAAATCCGAGCGCCGCAAGAAACGAGCCGGTGATGGCGCTTGCAGAAGCATCCATGCCGAAGATCAGCTGGGGCGAGCTCGAGAACAGGATGTAGCCGAGGACCGGGAGGATGGAGGCATACAGCCCATAGATCGGCGGGAGGCCGGCGACACCGGCATAGCCCATGGCGACGGGGATGGTGAGTGCAGCCACGATCAGCCCTGCAAGCACATCGTTTTTCAGATTGCCGGGCTGATACCCTTTGAGTCTATGGAGAACCTTCTCTATCGTATCTATGCCCCTCTGCTCGGGATACTCGTCAAAACGCCTTGCCGAGCATATTCAATCCTATCATGAGCAGCAACAAGGCTGTGATAATGGCATTGTTCTGTATTAAAAACCCCTCCATGGCTTCCAGAACCTTGTTCATGCGGTCTCCCAAAAACAGGAACAGGAGCGTGGGTACGACAATGGTGAGGCTTGCGGCCAGGGTGAATATCACCGTTAGGAGGGCCTCTTCGCTTCCGGGCAGCGCCAGCATGCCGACAGAGGCTCCCGCGCCGAGGGTAAGCAGCAGGTTCTTGGGGTTCAGCCCGCTCAGGAAGAGCCCGAACCCTGCCGCACTCAGAGGCGAGATGCTGCTCATCCTTTCAAACCACTTGGGCGTCTCGGCCTTCTCCCCCTCCTTGGGACGTTTTTGGAATTCGCGCCACGCAAAGAAAACCATCAGCACCCCGAGAACGATGAATATGAGGCGCTCCCACAGGCTGGGGTCTCCTCCCGCGGCCACGTTTCCGCCGATGAACAGCATCGCGATGGTGAACACGAGGGCGATGCCGAGGATCCATCCGAGCATATAGGCAAGGCTGTTTCTGCGGGCCTTATCGCTCATCAGGATCAAGATGAGCCCCACAATGGGGAAGGGGCTGATCATAATGCCTACTGCAGGAGAAAGCAGCAAGGAAAGCGCTTGGCTCATGGCGAGACCTTTCTATCGAAGGAGGAACTGTTATTGCCGCTTGTCGAGAAGAACACGGCGATCGCAGAGATGCCCTGGACCACAAACACAAGAGGCAGAAGGTACCCGACGCTGAAGAATGCCAGCAACGGGTCGAACATAAACCAGATGCCTATAACGATGCCCGCGATCCCTGCAGCCAAAACCCAACCCCAGCCAGAAGAGCCGGCTTCCTTTGCAGCAAAACCGGCGACAAGGCGAACAACCCCGGTGAACAAGACCCACATAGTGAACAGCAAGGTCATGGTAAGAACCGTCGCGTCCAAAGTGATGAGCAGCAGGGCTCCCAATATGCCGGTGATGAGGCCGTCTGCCAGGATCCAGCCAGCTATGTCTTGGTCATGCTTGACGATGTAATAGACGATCTCCGCGATGCCATACACCAGCATCAACGCGCTCATGCAGTACGCAAGCACGATGGAGTTTTCGGCCGGGGTGAAAAGCAAGGCGACACCCATAGCGACCAGCAGTATCCCAATGACCAACAGAACCCATCGGATAGCGTTGCTCTTCAATAGACCAGCCTCCCTGTTCTTTACCGCATGCGATGCCTACACTTTGATGATCTGCAGAAATCTCTGTGTTTATGGGGAAGATCGGCAGAGATGGAAATGGATCCTGCCATCGTGCAAAACATGGTTTCGCACCGGGGTCGTCGGATCATCCGCCATCTTCGGCACATACAAAGAAACAATAGCAGGGCATGGTTTTATGGAAATCATCAATTAGGGACGATTGTCTGGATTTTTGACAAAGCAAGCGGATTGTCTGGTAATTTGACGGGCTGCCCGTTGCCACAATGGGAAAACGGGCCTTCGTCGGGCTGTTAATTCCTGGAAACAGGGACCGGAGAAAGGAGGTTTTTTGAAACGGGGGTCTTCGAGGAAGACTTCTGGTCGCCCTTCACCTTGACATATCGGACGGTGAAGACAAGGAGGATCTTGAGACAGGGGGCATTGGCCTGCGCGCAGGCTACCTTTTTGTAGTCCATCCCCGTTTGCGACCATTGCACGATGCTTCCGGTCAACCCATGGGCGAAGAAGAGGGATATCTCACGGACGGCCGCCTCATCAAGGGGCTGGTCTTTCGTGAGCACCAAGACCTCTTCCCGCAGCCGCTTTTGGAACAGGGTGAACAAATGGTCTCGAAGGCTGTTCTGGCCATCGAGTGCGAGTGCGGCACGATAGAAGGACTTCTCGTCATACAGGTGCTCTATGACATCGTCAAGAAGGGATCCGTCCTGCCGCTTATCCACCAGTTTTGCGAGGTCGGTGTCGAATATCCAACAGATCAGCTCTTGTTTGTCCTGGAAATGGTAGTAGAAGGTCTGACGGTTCAGCCCGGCCGCCTCCATGATCTTCCCGACGCTGATCTTATCCAGGCTCCCTTTGTCCGCCAGACGCTTGAAAGAATCGGCGATCAACAGTTTTGTGGTCTGTGTTTTGGACATGACTGCTTTCGATTTGCCTTCCCAGCCATCATATTGAAAGATATGCCATTATACCGATATCGTATGGCCTCCAAGGCCGGAAGCGGGGTCGGCATGGAGGAAAGGGCCAAATATCCATGTTACCGAGCTTTGGAAGAGGTGCTTTTCCAAGGGTCGGGAAGGCCTCTCTCTGTGGCGTGGCACCTGCCTTGGATGGCGCAGCCCAGGAGCAGGCGTTCGCAGCCAGCTGATATAAATCAACCTGGATGCCCAGGTAAGGCATCTTCTCATGCTTGAATTTAATGCAGGGGGTAGGATAAAACATCCTGCAGATTACCTTAAAATCATAGGTGAGAAATCACACCGGTGCGCAAGCACGTGGTTTTACGGCATTTGTGTTGAGGAGGTAGGCACGTGGAAATCCAGGAATTCGAGCACACAAAACAGGATTGCCCGGCATTCGGCTATTGCGAGGCCCTGAAGTCCTTGGGAGTCGAACCCCAGGCAGGCAGAGGATGCCTGTTTGAGATCGAGGGCGGGGTCTACCGGCCGACCGAGGCTACTGCGACGGCCTTGTTCACCCCCTCCGACAAGGGCGAGCTTGTCGAGGCTTTGGCGGTGAAAGCCGTTGCAGAGCTTAACAACTATCGGCTGTTCCTCGATGACCAGGAGGAATTTTCGGCCCGTCTCGAACTTCACCAGGCGTTGTTCACGGCGCATATGACATTGTGGCAGGCGATGATCGACGCAGCCCGTCAAGCCCGCAGCTTCACCGATATCGAGCTCGACTATTACGAGCTGCTCATAGACCATGCCAAAGAAGCACTCCAGGAGGCCGAAGAGCAGGTAGCCGAAAAAACGAGGTCACGAGCACAATGTGCGCATGACTACAAGCTCAAGGACCGGTATCAAATCCATTTCGAAGATACCATGGTCAAGGACATAAACCGCCTGGTCTCAAACATCGTGAATGTGAGGCCGACCTTGATCGTCGGGGACAAAGGCGTCGCAAAAACCCAGATAGCGAAATTCGTCATGGGGCTGTATGGGCAAGACCCTATCGTGGTATCGGTCAAAGGCGACATGATGAGCGACGAGCTTATCGGCAAGGTCAAGCATGACCGTGTCAACAACACCTTCGTCTTCCAAGACGGCATCCTGCTGACCGCGATGCGTAAAGGCCTGCCGATCCTGCTTGACGAGATCAACTTCGGTGACCAGGCCATCATTGCACGCCTCCAGGACATCCTGCTCCGCCGTCCGGGAGAGCAGGTGTTCGTCCAGGAAAGCGGAGACGAGCATATTCCCATCGCCCCAGGGTTCATGGTGTTTGCCACCGCAAACGAGGCGTCGTTGCGCTATCGCCATCGCGAGATACTCGACCCCGCCGTCCGCGACCGCTTCGACATCGTGATGCGCAGCTATCCCGACCTTGAAGGCGACCCCTTGATCGAGGCCCCGGGGCAGCTGCTGCGCCTGGCACTCTCGTCGGCGGTTGACGCCCGGGGAGTCTTGAGCCCCTATATCGACCGCGTGACCTTGGAGGGCTTTGTCCGCCTGTCCCACATAACCCAATACCTCTACGCAGTGCCTGCGAAGGATGTGACGCTTGAGCTTGTCGACGACCGTCTTAAGAGCGTGGTGCTTGAAGAGTCGCAACCGCTTATGACCGACTGCATCACCCCCCGTACCCTGAGCAATGTGGTGGCTGACTGTGCTGATGGCAACCTGCCGGATCGCAGTTTCAACCATGAGCTCATCGACCGTTTGCTGAAATCGCTCGACCAAGCGGGCTCAAGCTATAACTACGAGCTTGCCGAGCAGGCAAGGACCATGCTCGGTATGCATATGGCCCCTGGCGAAAACGGTACAGCGGGGGTTTAGCCATGGTCACCGCCATGTCCCAGGAAAAAAACGGCCTGTACCGCTACCGGCGGGAGAGATACCTCAAGCGCCTGGTTGAGCGGATCGCCCATATACATGGCATGGCGAACGTCAATGTCACCATCGATGTGCGGTCAAGGAACTCGTGCATGGTTGCCAAAGACGGGGTGTCCATCACGCTCAACCCGAAGTCGATAGAAGTCCTTGCACGGCGCCAATGGAGAGGCGCAATGGGGAGGCTGCCGCTCGAGGTCGCCGATTTCATCACGGTGTCCCACGAGGTCGGAAGGGCGTTCGACAGCCTAAGACCCGATTTCTATCTGGAACTGGACAAGAACCCGAAAAAGCCCGACATGTCGCGCAGGTTCTTCTTGACGATGGTCGACGACATCGCCGTCGATGCACGCCTGATGCACATCCCCCTCGTCCGTGCCTATTCCAAGGCCTACCTGTCCCGGTTGCTTGATGCCAATATGGCAGGCCTGCCCCTGAACATACAGCTTATGTGCGCCCTGAAGCTCTATCTTCTTGATGTCAGGGACTACCTGAACCTGGCCGTTGACATCCGCGAGGTGCTTGGCGAAAACGACGGGCCCACGCCGTTGGCTCAGCAGCTAGCCGGGTTCCTGCTTGATCCGAAGACGAGCTACGAAGACCGGCATCGCCTGGCAGATGAGGTGCTGTACCCGATCTTTCAGGGGATGGTGCAGAAGGATCTGATGCGGACCGACGTCTATCTGTTGAACGATATGTATCATCAGGTGAGCTTCTTCGGCGAATACGAAAGCCCTCCCCACAAGGATTTCGCCGAGGCGGAAGGCCAAGAGCTCCAGCAGCGGGTCGAGAAAATCCACGACATGATGAAGACCCAAGATATCGACCAGATGATTCGCGACCGCAATGAGGATGTGGAGGATGAGGGCTCTTCGGAAGACGGGGCGCCCCGCCTCGCCTTGCCCGGCGGTGGAAGCCCTGCGGAGAACCTGGAGCTGGATACGCCGACGATCCCCAGCTATTCCTCGATGGTGAACAATTGGATGGGCATCATCAGGGGAGTGGCCGAAGTGTTCATGAGGCTTGCCGCGCCCAAGGAAAGCATCGCCGTGCCGCGCTACAAGCACCGCAGGGCCTTCGAAGGCCCCCGTTTCGATCCGAACGCCGTCATGGAAGCCTCCTTCCAGCTTTCCGATATGCGGCCGCGCGCTATCTGGCAGCCGGTCAAACAGGAGGTTCGCCATCAAGAGCTGCGGTTCAACGGCCTCGACATCTATCTCGTGCTTGATGTCAGCTACTCGATGCGCGGCGAGAATGCCGAATCGGCGAGCGCCATGGGGATCTGCCTGATAGAAGGCTTGCGGCTTGCCCGCCACCAGGTCGAGCTCGATGCCAAGCAGGGACCGGTCGATGTGCGTATACAGTTGTTGGCCTTCGGATCAGGCTGGACGGAACTCACGCCCCTCTGTAAGGAGCTGAGCCCCGTGCAGAAGGAGGCGGCGTATTTCCACCTGATGAACCCCGAGAGCTACCATACGATGGTGAACGGGGCATTGAAAAAGGTCCGCTCGGGCGCCCAAGAACACCGTGATCGGGATGTGTTGTGCCTGGTGATCAGCGACGGCCTGTTCTCCGACAATATCAACGCCTTCAAAACGGTGCAAAGCATGCCGCCGAACGTGTATGTGGGCCACATCAACATCGGGGGATTGGCAGGCGTCCCTATCACCTTGCATTACGAGGCGATCTCCGACCCTTGGCTGCTTCCGAAGAAGCTGCAGGGCATCCTCGAGGAGTACTTCGAGACCGCCCATCAGCGCCACCGCCTCTAGCGCAGCGACACGAAACCCGAGAAAAGGGGACAGTCCCCTTTGCTCGGGTGCCCCCTGCTGCCCCACGCTGCCGTCTCCGTCCCCGGTTTGACACGCCGCATGACACCCACGCAATCCCGTCTTTTGCAGGAAATGTGTTCATCTGCCTCCTTTGGCCCCACGAAACAATTCTGTAATGATTTGCTGGCAGGATTAGCATGGCTGCCTATGGTAGTATTTCAAGTCAATTTCGTGTACCACGCACATAAGCCCTCATAGCAGGTTTAACGGGTATCACAGAATAGCAATGAAAAGGAAAGGTCAGGGTCGATGTATCCTATCTTGAGAGTAGAAGCGCTTAATGACGAAGTGACCAGGATGGTCATCGAGGCACCTGCCATGGCGAAGAAGATCAAGCCAGGCCAGTTCGTTATGCTGCGCATCGATGAGCAGGGTGAGCGCATCCCGCTTACCATGAACGATTGCGATCCTCTCGAGGGATCCATCACCATCATCTTTCAAGCGGTGGGGGCGACGACTAAGAAGCTGGCAAAAATGCAGGCCGGCGAGACTTTGCTCGACTTTGCCGGTCCTTTTGGGAATCCGACCGAGCTTGAAGGTGCAAAGCGTGTGGCGGTGATCGGGGGCGGCCTCGGAACGGCGATCGCTTTTCCGCAGGCAAAATGGCTGTATGAGCACGGCGCGGAAGTGGATGTCATCACGGGGTTCCGCTCGAAGGACCTGGTGATCCTTGAAGACGAGATCAAGGCACACTCCACGCGCCAGATCATCATGACCGACGATGGCAGCTATGGCACCAAGGGCTTGGTGACCGAGGCGCTGCAACGCCGCATCGATGAAGGTGCAGATTACGACCTGGTCTTGGCCGTGGGGCCGGTGATCATGATGAAGTTTGTCACGATGCTCACGGAAAAATACGGCATCAAGACCTATGTGTCGATGAATCCGCTGATGATTGATGGAACCGGCATGTGCGGCGGCTGTCGCGTCAAAGTAGGGGGCGAATACCTCCACGCATGCGTAGACGGGCCTGACTTCGATGGACACCAGGTCGACTTCGATGACGCCATGCGCCGCGGCGCGCAGTACCGCAACTTCGAGGCGACGGCAAACGAGGTTGCCGAGGATCATGCCTGCCTGATCGGAAGAGGGTAGTCTCGTGGTCCAGGTAAACAGACAAAAAGAGAAGACCCCCATGTCAGAGCTTGACGCGCAGGAGCGTTCGGGCACCTTCGCCGAGGTCTCGCTGGGATATACGGCCGAAGAGGCCATGAACGAGGCGGCCCGTTGCATCCAGTGTCCCGATGCGCCGTGCATCGGCGGCTGCCCGGTAAGCGTGCCCATCCCGGAGTTTATCGACAAGCTTGCCGAGGGTAAGTTCGCCGAAGCATACGCCGTGGTAAAAAGCACCAATTCCCTTCCGGCTATCTGCGGACGGGTCTGCCCGCAAGAAACCCAATGCGAAGGCGTCTGCACGCGCGGCAGAAGGGGCGAGCCCGTGGCAATCGGCCGCCTTGAGCGCTTCGTGGCGGACTGGGCGCTTGACCACCCCGAAGAGGCCGCGGCCGCCATCGCCGCCCGCCAAGACCAGCATATCCCCGCTACCGAATTCGACTTCAGTACGAAAAGGGTCGCTGTCATCGGCTCGGGCCCGGCTTCCCTCACCTGTGCAGGCGAACTGGCCCGCTATGGCGTGAAGGTCACTGTATTCGAGGCCTTGCATAAGGTGGGGGGAGTGCTGACCTACGGCATCCCCGAATTCCGCCTTCCAAAAGACCTGGTGGCGAAAGAGGTTGCCAACATCGAGAATGATGGAGTGAAGTTTGAGCTTAACGCCCTGATCGGAAAGCTCTACAGCATCGAAGAGCTTATGGGCGACCACGGCTTCGACGCGGTGTTCATCGGAACGGGTGCCGGCCTGCCCTCATATATGGGCATCGAAGGGGAAGGGCTGCTTGGCACGATGGTGGCAAGCGAGCTTTTGACGCGCGTGAACTTGATGAAGGCCTACAAGTTCCCGCAATACGCGACCCCCATCTATGCAGGAAAACGCTGTGTTGTCGTAGGAGGCGGCAATGTCGCCATGGATGCCGCCCGCACGGCCAGACGCCTCGGCGCAGAGGTCACCGTCGTCTATCGAAGAAGCAAGGAAGAGATGCCGGCACGCGCCGAAGAGGTGCATCACGCAGAAGAAGAGGGCATTGTGTTTCAGATGCTTACCAACCCGGTGCGCATCATCGGGAACGACGATGGCTGGGTCGCCGGCGTGGAGTGCGAGAAGATGGAGCTTGGAGAACCCGATGAAAGCGGCAGGCGCCGTCCTGTGGCAGTGCACGGGTCGAACTTCGTGATCGATGCCGACATGTTCGTCATCGCCATCGGCTCGAAAACAAACCCGTTGATCGCAAAGACCACGGAAGGCCTCGACACGACTCCGAACGACCTGATCGTTGCGAACGATAAAACGGGTGCGACCTCGGTGCCGGGCATTTTCGCCGGGGGCGACACCGTGATAGGATCGGCCACGGTAATCCGTGCGATGGGCGCCGGCAGGCGTGCCGCTCAGGGGATCATCGACTACCTGCAGGATAAGAAGACTTTTGTAAACCCTGATGTGGTCATGCCTCAATGGGACGAGGAGCCAGAACTTCAGGTAGGCATGCGCTAAACAGGGGGCGGGGGGGGGGGGGGGGGGGGGGGGGG
>JAVBQH010000082.1:0-10581 GCA_031549175.1 Raoultibacter sp. | reverse complement strand
ACCCGAGAAAAGGGGACTGTCCCCGTTTCTCGGGTGCCGCCTACCTTCGTTCGTGTTTCTTGCGGGAATATGGGCTTCCGGCTACAAAACCAGGGTAGAATCGCAAGTGTCATTTTTCCGCATTACATAATGGCATCGACCATTTCGGAAGTATTCGCTTTTAGGGGTGATTGTGAGATACTGCATACCAAACGGTGAGAACAAGGGATGGAGCTGGGATGGGTGAAGACGCCATTCGCGTTTCGGCATATACAGAGCTGCCATTGGATATCGACCCCCTCTTGAAGAACAGCCACACGAGGGTGAAGCCCGACACACGTCCGCTGAGTGATTTGGAGCGCATGTTCATCGAGGTCATGGCTGAATATGCCGTCTATGACAACGAAACATCCCAACTGCAAGAGCCGAACGACTACATCTGCATCTCAGACATAGAAACCTTCGAGATACTCGACACCTCGGTCATCGAAGGCAGTGAGGCTGCGCATCTGCTGCATGCCTCATGCGGGAAGAAATGCTATGAGATATTGCAGGAGCGAAGCGAGCCGTGCGTCCATTGCGCGGAGAAGTCCCTCTACGAAGAGCGCTACCACGTCTGGCAGAACAGGATCGAGGCTATCGGCCGCGAGTACCTGCACAAGACCAGGCAGATAATCTGGGGCGACCGCCTCGCGCGTATGGATATCGCCCTTGACATCACTGACAACAACCGAAAGGCCGCCCTGCTTGCAGAGACCATGGACGGCATGAACCTCTGGTCGTCGTGCGCCGAGCGGCTTACCGGCGAGCCCGACTTCAACCAGGCATTGAACACCATCTTGAAAAACATCGGGGAGTTCTTCGGCGCCGACAACGGGGTGTTGGCCTTGTTCGGCGAAACAAGGTATTCGGCCACCTGGGCAAAGGAAGGCGAATACCCCGTGCCGCCTATGTTCGCCGACCCTACCAAGGCGGCGCTCGACCAGTGGAGCGTCCTTTTGAAGGGCCGCACCTATGCGCGCATCAACGATACCTCGCATGAGAAGATACCCCAAAAGATGAGGGAGTATTTCGCGAAGCAGGGCATCCACTCGACCCAGCTTTCGCCGATATTCTTGGAAAACAGGCTCATGGGCGTCTTGTGTATGAGCAATGCAGAGCACCATAAGACCCAGCTCTACGTCATAGACATGATCGCTCAGTCGATCGCCCACGTGTACCAGCAGGTCGAACTCAAGAAAAACCTGAACGACCTCCGATACCGCGACCCGTTGACGGGGCATCTGAACTTCGAGGGCTTCCGCCGCGTCGCCGACCGGCTCATCCGGGAAAACCCCGACAAGAAATACTCGCTTTGGTACTCGGATATCAGACGCTTCAAATACATCAACGACATGTTCGGGTATGAGACCGGCGACGGCTTCCTGCAATACTGGGCCGACTTCATCGTCCAGAACTCGCGCGAGGGGGAGGCCTTCTGCCGCTTCTCGGGCGACAACGTCAACGTGCTGCGGACCTACGAGGACAAGGACGACCTGTTAGGCCGCTTCGACCATGTCTCAGATTCTGTCGCCCACTACCCGGGCCTGAAGGACAAGAACTTCAAGCCCGAACTGGTAAGCGGCGTGTACCTGCTCACCGACGAGGACAAGCGCAACCCCGACATAACGAAAATGCTGAACTACGCGAACATCGCACAGAAGAGCATAAAGAACCTGGAAGGCTCCCGTATCGCCTTCTATGACGACTCCATGCGGGCGACCCAGCTACGGGAACTGGAGATCAGCCAGCACCTTGAAGAGGGCATGAAGAACCAGGAGTTCTTCATAGTCTTGCAGCCCCAATACAAGTTCACGACCAACGAACTGGTCGGGGCGGAGGCGCTTGTCCGCTGGGTGCATCCCGAGCTCGGGCCGATCTATCCGGGCGAGTTTATCCCCTTGCTCGAAAAAGCGGGGCTGGTCAGCAAATTGGATTGCTTCGTCTGGGAAGAGGCCTGCAAACAGGTGCGCTACATGATCGACCACCACGACGAAAGCAACATCGTGCCGATCTCGGTGAACATATCGCGCATGGACATCTACCTGCCCGACCTTGGCGGATTGATGAGCGGCCTGGTGGAAAAGTACGATTTCGCCCCAGAGCTGCTGAAGCTCGAGATCACCGAAAGCGCCTATATAGCAGACTCGGAACAGCTGATCGAGGTGGTGGAAGACCTCCGCCGCCGCGGCTTCTCGGTCGAGATGGACGATTTCGGCAGCGGCTACTCCTCGCTCAACATCCTCAAAGACGTCCCGGTCGACGTCTTGAAGCTGGACATGCGGTTTCTGGCGGTCGACAACAACAATAGCAAGCGCGGGGGGAGCATCCTGAGCTCGATCATCCGGATGGCCCACTGGATGGGCCTTTCGGTGGTGGCTGAAGGCGTCGAAACGCTTGACCAGGCCGATTACCTGAAGGACCTCGGCTGTTACAACATGCAGGGCTATTACTTCGCCCGCCCCATGTCGGTCGATGATTTCAACGTGCTGCTCAAAGAGGCCTTTGTCGGGGACCTCAGCCTGCAAAACTCGTCGGGCGCCTTGAAGGACACCATCGAATTCCTCAGTGTAGAAGGCGAGTCATCGTATTTGTTCAACAACTGCATCGGCGGGGCCTGCCTTGTCGAGTTCGACGGAAACACGGTGGAAGGCCTTCTGGTCAATGACCGGTTTTACTCGCAGATGGGCATCTCGCGCGACGAGGGGGACCTTTACCGCACCAACCTGGCGGAGCTTTTTTGCGAAGACGACCGGCTGCTGCTTGTCGAAAGCCTCCATCAGGCCATCGAGCACGATACCTCGCAGGTCTTCCTGCGCTCGAAGATCGCCGCCGGATCCCTGCCCCGATGGGTCCGGGGATCCAACCGATACCTTGCCTCGCGCAACGGCACGCATATGCTGTTCTGCATGATCGAGGACGTCACGTCCCAGCGCCTGTCTGAAATGCGCTTGGAAGAGCTCGGGCTTGAGGCGGCCAGCTTCCGTTCCTTGATCGACGGCGCCCTTGTGCGCTATTCGGCAACGGAAGAGGGCGCCGGGTTCAACTATGCAAGCGACAATCTGTACCCCATGCTCGGATATACGCAAGGCGCGTTCGAAAAATACTTCGGCGGCAGTTTTTCTGCCATGGTGTATGACGAAGACCGCGACCGGGTGGCCGAACAGCTTGCGACCCGCGCAGCGCTCGACGACGTGTTCCAGATCGAATACCGGGTGGCTACAGCCTCGGGCGAGTTGGCGTGGATTCGCGACAAACGGCGCATCATCACCGATTTCGACGGAAACAGGTGGTGGTTCGCGATCCTTACCAAAGAGCCCGGCAAAGTCCTCGACAGCAAGGCAAAACGCTGGCAAGAGGTGCAGTACTATGTGGTTGCACAGCTGCAAAAGGCCATACTGTACGACTACGACGTGGTTTTAGACAGCATTGTCTTTTGCTCCAACGGGAACCGGGGCGAGGCCGTCGAGACCTCGTTCGACCATTACCTGAGGGACCAGCCTTTCCAACGGATCCACCCTGATTTCCACGCGGCCTATGTTGCCGAGTTCGAGCATGCCTTGAAGGAGGCCACCTCAGGCTCGATAGAATTTCGCGCCAAATACTTCAAGCCGGAATACAGTTGGTGCCGCTCAAGCTATGTGTCTCTCGCAGACGAGACGGGGAAGGTATATCGCCTGGTCGGACGTGTTGACGATATCGAAAACGAGCATCAGCTGCATAAGAAGGTGAACCGTGATCCGTTGACCGGGCTGCTCAACCAGGCGGTCACAAAGGAGGTCGTCTCGGGTCTGATCGCCGAGCATAGCCAGGGGGCTTTATTCGTCATCGACATCGACGACTTCAAATCGATCAACGACTCCCTCGGCCACCTGTTCGGCGATTCCTTCCTGCGCGAGGTCAGCGATGCCATGGCAAAGGTGTTCAGAGAACACGATGTGCTTGGCCGCATCGGCGGAGACGAGTTCGTGGCCTTCATCCCCGAGAAGCTCGACCGGGCCGTCATCGAGAAGCGGGCCCAGGCGATCCTCGACGCCTTCTGTGGGATACAGATCCCGCAGATCGGGGCGGTGCATGCCAGCATCGGCATTGCGGTGGCCGAAGAAGACCTCATGCCGGAATACGCCCGCCTCTTCAACAAGGCCGACCGGGCGCTCTACAAGGCGAAACAGGCGGGGAAGAACCGCTTTGTCCTCTACCATGCGCAGGGTGTCGAAGACGAGCTGCCCCTCTCACTTGCTTCGCGCAACACGAAGGAGGGGGGATCCTCGGAAGGCGCTGTCTGGTCAAGCACGATCGCGGGCGACGTGTTCACCATCCTGTACCAAAGCGACCGGACCCGCGACGGCATCAACGAGGCCATCGCCCATGTGGGCAGATGGCTGGACGTAAGCCGCGTGTATGTGTTCGAGAAGCGCGACGGCCTCCTGTACAACACCTTTGAATGGTGCAATGACGGCATCGATGCGGAAATAGACAATCTGCAGGCCATTCCGGACGGCGACGAAAACGGTGCAGAGCTCTATATCGAGAACTTCGACATGGACAACATCTTCTACCTGCGCCATGCCGAGGATGCCCCCGAGTGGCAAAGGGAGCTCCTCGAGCCACAAAACATCAAGTCCCTGCTTCAATACGGGGTCATCGAGCGGGACGAGCTTTGGGGCTTCGTCGGGTTTGACGAATGCAACGAGAACGTGTTCTGGACCAAGCAGCAGATCGATGTCTTGGTGCGTATCGCACAGATGATCACCGTCTTCCTCAAGCAACTCCGCGAGCGCGAGGCCGGCTGAAGCAGGCCCTGGGACAGTAGGGACCCTTTTGTCCCTACTGTCCCACCCGAAGCGACAGGCTTCCTTTGCGCGGCCGTGGGCGGCCGCGGTATAATGGATGCAACCAAAAGTTGCGGAAAATTCCAACTGAAATTGCTCGATTTGACCTGCCCGCAACCCTAAGCTAGAGATAAGGGCACGAGGGCTACATCTTTCGAGAAAGGGCTTGCGATGAATGTAGAGATTGCAGAACGCTTGGCGAAAAGGCGTAAGGAGGCGGGCTATTCCCAGGAGAGCTTGGCGGAGCAGTTGGGCGTGTCACGTCAGGCTGTTTCGAAGTGGGAGCGCTCGGAATCATCCCCCGACACCGACAACCTGATCGCCTTGGCGCAGATATACGGCGTATCTCTTGACGAACTGCTCTACGTCGACGAGAGCATGCAAGACGACGTCGAGTTCGAGGCGGCCGACCGCGCCGCGGCACGCTCCTCGCAGGCGGGTTCCGGCCCGGTGAGTGCCGCGGCCAATACGGGTGCTGCCGAGCCCCACACGGCAGTAGGGTACAAGGCTGCAACAGCCGGCGGCAAGGCGGCCGCAGAGCCGGCCGAGGCAACATCCGCCGGCACGGCTTCAGGGCCAGCGGCCGGCCCGGCATCGGATGCCGCCTCCGCTGCCACCAACGCCGACACCGGCCAGCGCGACCCCTTTGGAACAGACGCCGGCGCGCATGGCCCTGATGGGCAGAAGAAAAAGGTCAACATAGGCTTTGCGGGCATCCACGTCAAAGACGGGGAAGACTACGTGCATGTTTCCTGGAAGGATGGCGTGCACGTCAAGGACTCCAAGGACGGCGACGAGGTCCACGTAGACTGGAGCGGCGTGCATGTCAAAGAGGGGAAGGCCACAAGCGCAAACCAGGCCTGTGCGACCGACTGCGCCGGAAACCCGATAAGCTGGGGCTCGACCCAAGACGACCAGGGCAGCACCGGTTGGTCCGAAGGGGATGTCATCATAAACGGCACGCGCTATGATTCATGGGACGACGCCCAGCGGCACTGGACTTCAAGGCGCGGCATCGGCAAGGCCTGGGCCATGTTTCCCTTCCCCATCGTGGCCATCATAGCATACCTGCTGATAGGCTTTGTATGGAACGAATGGGGCCTGGGCCTGTTCGTGTTCTTCTCGATCCCTGTCTACTACATGCTGGGGCATGCGATACACACGAGGCGCGTGGCGCCCTTCCTCGAAGGGGTGTATCCGCTCGGATGTGTCGCCTGGTTCCTGTATATGGCATTCGTATTGAACCAGCCACATCCCGCGTGGGTCATCTTCCTGACGATCCCGGTGGTGGAGTGGATCATCCACTCCGTTGCCCGTGCCGGAAGCCGGCGCAAGGAACAGTCGGAGGTGATCGATGTCGAACCTGAGAATAGACCGTGAGAACCTCTTCGCCTTCCCCGAATCCCACCATGAGTGAATCCCTGCCCGGTAAAGAACGGCAGGGATTTTCTTTTTTTGGACATCTGAGGCCGGCTGGTTTTGCTGGTCTTTTCAGGTGTCTTTAAAGATTGCCGAAACAAGGGCCTCATCCCTCACGGCCTAGGCCGACAACCCTCTTTCCCATGATGCGTCCACTCGCATGCGCGATGCCGCCTGTATCCATAGTTCAATCAGGCAGGAAACATGCCTGTAAAGAAACATTGCTTTATTTGGAAAATATTTTATTTCTACCAGTAATTCTCACTTTATCTATTTCCTATATAAGTAAGGAAGGCTAGGGAAGCATGCAAATTGACCAAAAGAAGCTCGTTGAAGAGGCTATGCAGGGGGATGAGGCTGCCTTTGAAAGGCTCATCAAGGCTAAACGCAAAGATATCCTCTACTTGAGCATCCGTATGGGCTCTTCCGAAGACGGTGAGGATATCGCACAGGAAGTCCTCATACACGCCTACCGCGACCTACATAAACTGAATGACCCCGAAAAATTCAATGCCTGGTTATTTGGCATTGTACGGAATGCAAGTCTAAATATGGCCAAAAAGAAAAACAAGAGCAAGGCAGTTTTGGTTGACCCCTATGAAGGGGAATTCGCCAATATTGAAGAGAGTCGAGAGGAGTTTCTTCCGGCGGAATGCCTCGAAAATTCTGAAAAACAGTCTGAAATCATGCAGGCTATTGAAGAGCTGCCGTTGACCAATCGCGAATGCCTCCTGCTTTTTTACTACGAAGGGCTTTCCTACCGCGAAATCTCTTTGGCCCTTGATACGTCGACAAAGAATGTCGCCAATAACTTAATCCAGGCAAAATACCTGTTGAAAAAAAAGATCGAAGAGGCCGGCATCATCCAACCCACGCAAAGGAATACGGCCCACTCTGCTGTCCCTGTCCTGACATTGATATTCAGGGAGGATTCGTCAAGCATAATAACTGCAGAGATGCACAGCCGCTTTGATGAGAATTTACGAAATATCGCAAACCTTGCACCGGAGCACCTGGCTGCTTTCAAAGAAGGAGGCTCCACCCTCGCACCGTTCAGCACCCTTGCCGCCGAGCCGGTAACCGCGGTTGTCGGGGTGGGGGCCAGCGCCGCTATCGGCGGCGGTATCGCGAAAGCCGTTGCGGGCGCCGTGCTCGCCGTCTCGCTGATAGGCGGGGGCTATGCACTTTCGCAAAACCCCGGTTTTCTTAACCCAGCAGGCCCTGGGCAAGGCGAGGCCTCCGAGCCTCCGGTCCAAGTTGCCCCGGAAGAGGAAATCCCTGCGATCACCGGACAGCCCGCAGTTGAGCCAACAGTAGAGAACAATCCGATTAACGAGACCATAACCTTGACCGTCGGGAACATGATCGGGGCGCAAGCGGCCGCAATGCTTGATGCTTACGAGGCCCAAGGGGCTGCCAGCGGGCCATGGAACGCATTCGTCTCTTCAATTGGGGCATCGTTGATCTACGAGTCAAAAGAATTGGATGGTACCAGTTATCGGATGTACATCCTGGATAACGGAGAGATGCGCCTACTTCTCTATGAAATGGATCCGAACAACGGAAGCGTCCGCATCCTGTATGAGTTCGGGTCCCCGACAGAACTCCTCATCCCGCGGATGATGGAGATGATCATGTACTTCGAATGAGGTAACCAGGCTGCCTCAGGCAGCGTATGGATAGGTGTGGTAACGCAGAAACCGTAAGAAAGGCAAATAAATGAACGAGTGTGACAAGAAGAGAAGAACAGGGGTATCCAAAGCTATAAAGGTTGCTTTGACCTTGGCCTTGGTGGTCGGCCTTGTTCCTTCGGTCGCGACGGCGGCTTCGATCCAAGCAGTCGGGAATGCGGCCTCTGAATCGACGGACAGCCAAGGAGGGCTTGCGCAGCAGGAGCCATCGCAATCAAGTGGAGAACCCGATGAAAGCCCGGACGGCGTGATGCAAACAGAGCAGGAAGGCGACGCTGACAATGATGAGGCAGCCGTTGTTGAAGGAGCCGGCGACGGCTTGGACGAACAGCAGCACGGGGCACTTCCTGAGGCCTCGGCGCAGGTGGAAATGAATGCGCAGGACTTCGGAATCCAGGCCGCCGGGGTGCTTACCGTCAATACGGACCTGCATCCGATCACCTCGGAGAACCTGCAAAGCACTCTGGAAAGCCTCTACCCCGATGAGACAGAACGGACGGGTGCCACCACCCTCGAATTCACGGGAAGCGGCTTTCTCGGCCTTGGGTCGGTCGGTGATTTCTCTTTTTCAATTATGTACTTGAACAGTCTCAATGTTACCATCCTCGATTGTTCTGGGTATATCGGCAGCCTTGCGCCGGGGGTCTTCCAGGATGCCGAGAATATCGAAACGGTTGCCTTGGGAACGGCGATATCCTCGTTGCCCAACAACGCGTTCTATGGCTGTACCGCGCTCACCACCATAAGCGACACGTGCGCGAATGCCCAGGGAGCCTCGGCCGGCGTGATAGACCTCGAGAAAACCGGCATACAGAATCTCGATTGGCAGGGCATGCAATTTCAATACTGCTCCTCGATAACGGCGATAACATTGGGCACGAAAGGGGATGTCAGCGCAATAGACTCGCTTCCCATGAGGGTTGTGGGTGGCTGTACTGCGCTCACCACGATAAGCGACACCTGCGCGAATGCCCAGGGGGCCTCGGCCGGCGTGATAGACCTCGAGAGGACCAACGTCAGCTCGTTCGGATACCAGGGCTTCCAATTTGTCGGATGCACGTCTGCCACTACGGTTACCTTAGGATCGCGGGGAAACCCAGGTGCGATTCCAGCGCTGCCGCCAAGCATATTCCAGGGCTGCACCTCGCTCATTACCATAAGCGACACGCGAGCGAATGCCCAAGGGGCCTCGGCCGGAGTAATAGACCTCGAGAAGACCAACATCACTTCTCTTGACGCAAGCCCGACGGGCGGCGTTCAGTTTGGAAACTGCACTTCGCTTACGACGGTTACTTTGGGAGCAAAAGGCCAGCCCGGGGCGATTCCCCTTTTGCCCTATTCCTCGTTCCAGAAATGTTCGGCCCTTACCACCATGACCGATACCCTCGTGCATGCACAGGGGGAATCATCAGGCCTGATCGATGTGGAGAAGTTGCCGACGTTTGACGGCCGAGGGTATCAATTCACCAAAGACGGTCTGGCGATAGCCTATGTGGGCGACAGCAGCCAGAGCCTTACAAAGGGTGCTTTCTCAGGCGTGGATTGCGTCTTCGTACCTAAAACCGCGACGTCTGTCACCGTTGACGCCAACGCCTTCGATTCGTCTGCCCCCACAACGAAGGTGCTTGTCAGAGGACCCGAGACCGGCTCACCAACAACCATCGTGAACCCAGGGAATATCGCCCCGGCATCAATTTCCTACTATTATGTGGTCAGTGCTTCGACGGATGGCAATGGAAGCATTGCGCGAAAAGCCGGAGGGTTCCTTCCTGGTGCGGTCGAAGCACGTGAGGTGTATGAGGGCAACCTCGCCAGTGGGTCCGGATACGCCGAGGCTTCGCAGAATCTTGTCTATACCATCACCCCCAACAGCGCAGACTATGCAGTAAAAGGCATTACCGCCAACGGGGTAGAGATTACGCCCACCTCGATCGTCGGCAACGACTATACATTTGCCGGGGTCGACGAAGACACTGACTTTTTCGTGACGTTCTTTTCGACGAAGATGGTGACCGAAAAGTATGTGGACCGGAAGGGAAGCCCCATTGGGCTCAGCACTACCACACAGGCTGTTACGGAAGGCGAACCCTATAGCTATCTAGGGACAATACCGACTCAGGAGAATTACGTCTATGTTGGTTTCCAGCTTGTTGAGCCTTCGCCAACCTCGCCTTCCCCTGTTTTTGGGGGTGCATCCCCCTCTGCCTCGGCTATTGCCTCAAACACCGAGGTTTATCTGATATACGGCCAGGATAAGGGGAACGACAACGATCCCGCACCTGTTTCCGACGGTGTCGAGGATGTCACAATCACGAAAAAATGGGAGACGGCAGAAGGGATTGCGATCCAGCCTGAGCAAAGCATTTACCGAAACGTGCCCGGGCCTTTCACTGAGGCAGGTGGGGATCTTTCAGGGTACACCTACACTGGGTACCAGTTAGACTATGCCACGATCCAAGGCGGCACCCCACACATTGCCCTGACCGGTGGGGTAGACCATACGGTTACCTATCGGTATGCATCAAATACTCCAGCCCAAGGAAGCCATGTGTTTCGAAAAGCCAGCATGGTAAAAGAGGTGAACCCAGGCGACTATGTGGACTACACCTTTTCGGGTTTTG
>JAVBQH010000122.1:0-6334 GCA_031549175.1 Raoultibacter sp. | reverse complement strand
ATCGTCGCGTTCTTCTCGGACGTGACCCAGGTACAGCTGTTCTTCGTCGCCGGGGTCATCGCCGTCGCCTGCGGGCTTACCGGCGACCTCATGAACGACTTCAAGGCTGGGCACATCCTGGGAACCGACCCGCGGGCCCAGTGGATCGGGCAGGCGATCGGGGGGGTCCTGGGAGCATTCGTCTCCGTGGCCGTCATCACCATCCTCGTCGAAGCCTATGGCACCGACGCCTTCGGCCTGAACGGCTCTTTTATCGCAACGCAGGCTTCGGTGGTCGCCACCATGATCTCAGGCATCCCCTCGGTTCCCGGCTTCGTTTTCGGCCTCGTCGCCGGATTCGCGATGTATCTGCTCAAGCTCCCGTCTATGATGGTGGGCCTCGGTATCTACCTGCCCTTCTACCTCAGCTTTGCTGCATTCTTCGGCCTGGTTGCAAAACTGGTCGTCAGGTTCTTCGAGAAGCGGAGCACGAGAGGCCTCAGTGCTGACGAGGCCGCCGAGAAGAGGCGCGCCATCGACGAGACGGGGGTAGTCATATCATCCGGCCTTTTGGGGGGCGAATCGATCGCAGGGATAGCCATCGCATTTGCCGCCATCGCGCTGTTCCTCGGCGGCACATGAGGGCCTATGCCGAATAGCTTGCCGGTTTCCTCCCGTCGCCAACGGACGGGGAACAAACGTTGCCGCTACACGATTTCTTCGTACTATACCCGGTTAGACGGGCGGAAGCAGGAGATGCCGTCGCCGTCCTTGGAGCACTCGATGCTCCCCTGCTGCTTGAGATGCTCAAGCATGACCAGGCCTTGGGTGATAATAATGCTGCGTTGGATGACCGGGATCTCTTCCCAGCTGCCAAACGGGACGTTCCACTTTATACCTTTGACGACCTCGATGCCTCGAAGCCCCGGCCGTGCCTTGACGATACCCAGCACCTCATCGAGCCGGCCAAGGTGGTGCTCGATCAGCCAATCGATCCTCTCGATATAGTCCGGCCGTTCCTCCCCGTGGGCCGGCAACAGCCTGTTCAAAGGAAGGTCTCTGACTTTCTTGAGATTGTCGAGGTATACCTGAAAGCTGCTCGTGCCTATGGAGAAATAATCGATGCTCGGCGAGATGACGAAGAGCAGGTGGTCTCCGCCGAAAAGAATCCCCGACCGGGATTCGAAGAGCGAGATATGCCCTGCTGTATGGCCTGCCGTGCCCACCACCTCAAGCGAGAACGCGCCGATCTCGATGGTGTCGCCCTCGCCCACAAAGACAAGGTTGCGCTCCGACTCGAGATAGCGGCTTGCCTCGCTCACCATCCGAAGCCTCATCAAGGCCTCTTCTTCCGAGGAGCCGATCAAGATGAACTGCTCGTAGCTGTCGAGCGCTGTTCGGTCGGCCTTCGCCGGCCGCGTCCGATGGTATTCTCGCTCGTTCACATAGAGGGTCGCATCCTGGGGCACAAGGTCCTCGACAAGCCCCGCATGGTCAAGGTGGAGGTGCGTCAGGAACCAAGAGGCCTTGGTGCGGTCTATGCCGAGCTCGCCAAGGGCGGCCTGGAGATATTCCCTGGCCTCTTCGGTCGGGGCTCCCGAATCAATGACCAGCGCATCTTCGCCGTCCCGTACGACGTAGCAGTTCGTCGCATTCGTGCTGATGTTCGGGAAGGGCACCTCGACCTTGAATATCTCAGGGCTTGAGTTGATTTTGAGGTACTGCACGTCTATACCACCACCGTTGTTTTCTTGTGCGGCCTATGGGATCACCCTGCACGGGCGACGCTCCGAAAACCGCTGGAGGGAACATTCCGCCTTGCGCACAGGGAATGCCTTACTTTTTACTGGCCAGCAGCCTGTTCAAGGCGTTCAGGTAGGCCTTTGTAGAGGATACCACGATATCGCCGTCGGCACCTCGCCCGGTAAACACTTCCCCACCTGGCGCAGTGACGCGGATGGTCACCTCGCCGAGCGCGTCGATGCCGCGGGTGACCGACTGGACAGAGAACTCGGTGAGGTCGTTCTCCTCCTGCACTATCTTGCTGACCGCCTTATACACCGCGTCAATCGGGCCGGTCCCGTACTCGCAGGCCGTGGTCACAGCCCCCTCTGAATCCTTTAAGGTGACGGTTGCTGTAGGAATCAAAGGGAAGCCACAGCTTATCTGCACGCTTTCTAAGGACCAGAGTGCGCTGATGTTGCGGTCGTGCTCGTTTATGAGGCTTTCGAGGTCCTCGTCGTAGACCTCCTTCTTCTTGTCGGCAAGGTTGAGGAACGCCTCGTATACTTCATCAAGGGCGTCTCCTTGCAGATCGTAGCCCAATTCTTCGAGGCGGTGCTTGAGCGCTGCATGGCCGCTTCTGGCCGTGAGCACAATCTGGCTGACACCGGCACCGACGTCGGCCGGATCGATGATCTCGTAGGTGTCGCGCTTCTTCAAGACGCCGTCCTGGTGGATGCCGGAGGAATGGGCGAATGCGTTGGCGCCGACAATCGCCTTGTTCGCCTGCACGTTCATGCCGGTGATAGAGGATACGAGCCTGCTTGCCTTGGTGAACTCACGTGTGTTGATGTCGACATGCGCATCAAGCTCGTCGGAGTGCATCTTGACCGCCATCACCACTTCCTCCATGGCGGTATTGCCGGCGCGCTCGCCTAGGCCGTTGATGGTACATTCGATCTGCGTTGCGCCATTCCTCACGCCTGCCATGGCTAAGGCCGTAGCCATGCCCAGGTCGTTGTGGCAATGCACGGCAATGTCGACGTTTTCGATTCCGCGGACATTGTCGACGAGGTACTTTATACGCGCGCCGAATTCCTCTGGCAGGGAATACCCGGTCGTATCAGGGATGTTCACCACTGTGGCGCCGGCCTCGATGACGGCCTCTATCACGCGCGCAAGGAAGGCGTAGTCGGAGCGTCCGGCGTCCTCTGCATAGAACTGGACGTCGTCCACGAACCGCTTCGCATACCTTACGCAGTGCACCGCGCGCTCGACGCACTGGTCTTCGGTGATTCGCAGCTTGTCGGCAAGATGGCTGGGCGAGACGCCTATGCCGGTGTGTATGCGCGGGCGCTTTGCATACTTCAAGGCATCGGCAGCAGAGTCGATGTCCTTTTCTACGGCGCGAGTCAGGGCGCAGATGACCGCATCGTCGCCTGCAAGCTCAGCGATACGGCGCACGCTCTCGAAGTCGCCCGGGCTCGAGATCGGAAAGCCGGCCTCGATCACGTCGACGTTGAGGCGGAGCAGCTCACGGGCGATCACAAGCTTCTCCTCGGTGTTCATCGAGGCTCCCGGCGACTGCTCGCCGTCCCGTAAGGTCGTGTCGAAGATCGCTATCTTGCGTGTCATAAGGCTTCCCTTTCTATATCGTTTCAATAGTCCTGACCGTGCAAAGGGGACAGGCCCTTTTGCACGTTTGGGACAAAAGGGTCTGTCCCCTTTGTCCCACATTCCCGCATAAAAGAATGATACCGATGGGTCTCATCGGTATCATGTGTACTACGATCGCCTTGCGGGGTTTACCCTCACTTGGTGGCGATCATAGCTTGATAAGCCATAGGTTTTCGAGCTCTAAAGCCTCGCTCAGCTGGTCGAGGATATCGGTGCCGACATCGCCTTCCACGTTCATGAAGACCAATGCGTTCTTCTTGTCCTCCTTCATGCCGACCTGCATGGTGGTGATGTTGATGTCGGCGTTCCCGAGGATCGTGCCCGAGGTGCCGATCTTGCCCGGAGAGTCGACATACTCGAAGACGAGCGAATGCGCCGAGGGGACGAACTCCATCGGATACCCCAGCAAGGACACGACGCGGGGGGTTTGAGCGGCACCGACGAGCGTGCAGGAGGCCTCTTTGCCGTCTGCGTTGAGGGTGACCATGGAGGTGTATTCTTGGGCATCGCTTCTGGAGGCGGTTTCCACCTTGATGCCATGGCGCTGCGCCACCGCATCGGCGTTCACCGGAGTGACGTTTGCGACGCCCCTGCTCTTCAGAAGTCCGCCCAAAGCACCTGCCACCAGGATGGAGAGGTCGGCTCCGGCCAGGCTTCCGGCGGCGGTGATCTTCAGGTTCTTCACCGGCTCTTCGCTGATCTGGGCAAGCAGGGCTCCCATCATCTGGCAGGCCGGGACATAGGGGCCGACCAAATCCAGCACCTCAGGCGGCACCGGCGCCATGTTGACCGCAGTCGGGACGATCGACCCGTCGAGGCCGGCGGCGACATATTCGGCGATCTGCGTGCCGGCGCGCTTCTGGGCCTCTTTGGTCGAGGCGCCCAAATGCGGGGTCAGGATCACGTTCTCGAATTCGTGGAGGGGGCTTTCCGTGCAGGGCTCCTTCTCGTAGACGTCGATGCCGGCGGCGCCGATCTTGCCGGCGGCGACGAAGTCTGCGAGCGAGTCGATGTTGTAGATGCCGCCGCGGGCGGTGTTCACCAAAATGACGCCGTCCTTCATGGCGGCGTACTGCTCCGGGCCGAACATGCCGATGGTCTCTTTGGTTTTCGGAAGGTGCACGGTGATGAAGTCTGCCAAAGGCACGATCTCATCGACGGTATCGTACAAGGTGACGCCCATCTCGGCCGCACGCTCGGGGCTGCAGTAAGGGTCATACCCGATCAGGTTCATGCCGAAGCCGCGGGCGCGTTCGGCGACAAGGCTGCCGATGCGGCCAAGGCCGAATACCGCAAGCGTCTTCTCGAAGAGCTCTGTCCCGGTGAACTTGCCACGCTCCCATTTCCCTTCATGCATGCTTACGTTGGCCTGAGGCGTCTTGCGGGCGCACGCCAGCATGAGGCAAAGGGTCTGCTCGGCGGCGGAGACGATGTTCGACAGGGGGGCGTTGCATACGATGATGCCGCGTTCGGTTGCGGCCTCGACATCGACATTGTCGACACCGACGCCGGCGCGTCCGACGACCTTCAGGTTCACTCCGGCCTCGATCACCTCGCGTGTTGCCTGTGTAGCGCTTCGTACGATCAAGGCATCGTATGCGGGGATGGCGGCCTTGAGCTCTTCGGGGGTCATCTCGAGCTTGACATCGACCTCGTGACCTTTGTCCTGCAGAAGTTTAATACCCTCGTCAGCAAGTTTCTCTGCTATCAATACCTTTGCCATAGAGACAACCACCTTTACCTTTCATGACGCCTTATACCCTGCTTTATGCCTGAGAGCATTGTAATCCCGCCCTGCAAGCCGCAAAGCCTTTAAAAACGCGAAACCGCTGCCGTACAAGGCAAGCGGCTCGCGGCAGATCTGCTATTTGTTGGCCTTCTCGAAGCCGTCCATGAACTCGACGAGGGCTTTGACGCCGGCCGTGGGCATGGCGTTGTAAATGCTTGCACGCATGCCTCCGACGCTGCGGTGTCCCTTGAGGTTTTCAAGCCCGGCGGCCTTTGCCTCGGCTACGAACTTCGCGTCGAGCTCGTCGTTGCCGGTCACGAAAGGCACGTTCATGAGTGAACGATCTTGTTTTCGCACAGTGCCCGTGAACATGTCGCTCTGGTCGAGGAAGTCATAGAGGATCGCCGCCTTTTCCCTGTTGTGCACGCCCATTGCCTCAAGCCCGCCGCGGTCCTTGATCCATTTGAACACCTTGCCGCAGATATATATGCCGTAGGCGGGGGGCGTGTTGTAGAGCGATTGGGCATCTGCCTGCGTCTTCCACTTCAGCATGGTGGGGGTTCCTGGCAAGACGTCATCGGTGATGAGGTCGGTGCGGATGATGTTGATGACGACGCCCGCAGGCCCGATGTTTTTCTGGACGCCGCCGTACATGACGGCGTACTTGGTTATATCGGCGGGTTCGGAAAGGAAGCATGAGGAGACGTCTGCCACCAGGTCCTTGCCCTTCGTGTCGGGCAGCTCATGGAACTTCGTGCCATAGATGGTGTTGTTCTCACAGATGTAGACGTAATCCGCATCCTTTGAGACGGGAAGGTCCGTGCAGTCGGGAATATAGGAGAAGGTCTCGTCCTCGCTTGAGGCGATGGCCCGGGCATCTCCGAAAAGCTGCGCCTCCTTGTATGCCTTCTTTGCCCATGCCCCCGTGACCAGGTAGTCGGCAACGCCGTTCTTCATAAGGTTCATCGGCACGGCGGCAAACTGCTGGGACGCGCCGCCTTGCAGGAAGAGGACCGTATAGTTGTCCGGGATGCTCAAAAGATCGCGCAAGTCGGCCTCGGCCGTCTCTATGATCCCCGCGAAGGCCTTGGAGCGGTGGCTCATTTCCATAACGGACATACCGGTGCCACGATAGTCGAGCATTTCATCTGCCGCCTCTTGGAGGACTTCCTCGGGCAACACAGCCGGCCCGGCCGAAAAGTTATAAACCCTACCCATGAATGCATT
>JAVBQH010000113.1:0-7410 GCA_031549175.1 Raoultibacter sp. | reverse complement strand
TAGGCTATCGGAACAGTATCTTGGCGAGGTCCTTTACACGGTTCGAGTAGCCCCATTCGTTGTCATACCAAGAGATGACCTTCACGAAGTTGCCCTCGCCGCCCAATACCATGGTGAGCTTGCTGTCGAAGGTCGATGAATGCGCGTCGCCTACGATATCGACCGAGACGATCGGGTCTTCGGTGTAGGCGAGGATGCCCTTCATGGGCCCTTCCGCAGCGGCCTTGATCGCAGCATTGATCTCGGCGATGCTCGCATCCTTCTCAAGCTCGACCGTGAGGTCGACCATCGAGCCGTCGGAAGTCGGGACACGGGTCGCAAAGCCGTCGAGCCTGCCCTTCAGTTCAGGCAGCACGAGCGAGACCGCGCGTGCGGCGCCCGTGGTGGTCGGGATCATGGACAGCGCGGCGGCGCGTGCACGGCGGAGGTCTGAGTGAGGGAGGTCAAGTATCTTCTGGTCGTTCGTGTAGGCGTGGATGGTGTTCATGAAGCCCCTCTTGATGCCGAAGTTGTCAAGGAGGACCTTGGCAACGGGTGCCAGGCAGTTGGTGGTGCAAGAGGCATTCGAAACGATGTGGTGGGCGTCCTTGTCGTATTCGCCGTCGTTCACACCCATGACGATGGTGATGTCCTCGTTCTTTGCCGGGGCGGAGATGATGACCTTCTTGGCACCGGCTTCGATATGGGCCTTTGCCTTTTCCCCATCGGTAAAGAACCCGGTGGATTCGACCACGATATCGACACCGAGGGCACCCCAGGGAAGGTTGCCCGGGTCACGCTCTGACAAGACCTTGATTGGATTCCCGTCGACTACGAAGCCGCCTTCGGCGACCTCGACCGTCCCATCAAAGCGGCCATGGACCGAATCGTATTTCAGGAGATGCGCCATGGTGGGGACATCCCCCAAATCGTTGATGGCGACCACTTCGAGCTCTGGATCCTGCGCCATAGCGCGAAAGACCAGCCTTCCGATCCTGCCGAACCCGTTGATGCCTATCTTGGTTGTCATGCGTATCCCCTTTCATAAAGATACCCTCGGTCATTGCTAAGCCGAAGTGATGATATCCTGCGCGACAGGCCTGCCGCCGCCGTTTCGGCCGTTCCCACACAAAAAGCATGCCCGGCTTTGCGCCTTTCATGCTTTCATCGGGATTTTTATATCCTAGATAATACAACAGAGCGCGGTTTTTTTCACGCTGGCAGCCGATGTTGCCAGCCTAACGGTCGATCTCGCGAGCCATCTGCTCGATCCTGCGGACGCGATGGTAGATCGCCGATTTGGAGAGCGGCGGGTTTGCCTTTTCGCCCAGCTCCTTCAGGGTCGCATCGGGGTTTTGGACGCGCAGCTTGATGAAGTCCTGGAGTGCCGGGGGAAGGTGCTCCATGCCATAGTGCTCCACCACCTTCCTTATTGCGAATATCTGGTCGACCGAGGCGTTCGCACTCTTTGCCTGGTTGGCGATCTCGGCGTTGGTGATGCGGTTCACGTCGTTTCGGACGCTTTTTATGACCCGCTCGTTTTCCAGGGCAAGGGCGCAGTGGTGCGCCCCGGTGAAGGCGAGGAATTCCAGGATCGCATTCCCGCTTTTCAGATACACCATATAGTTGTTGCGGCGCTGCATGATGCGCGCCTTTATACCCTTTTCCGCCATCAGGGCGACAAGCCCTTCGGCGAGGTCCTCGGACTCGACCGTGATCTCGAAATGGAAGTCCCCCCTCGGGTTCGCGACGAAGCCGCTTCCCAGGAAGGCGCCCCCCAGGTAGGCGGCGATGCAGCACTGCTTCTCGACCAGTTCCGGCTTGATCCCCATCTCAAGACCCTCTTGTGAAAGCACTCCCATGTCACGAAGCGATTCCTCGAGTTTTGCCTGGGCCGGAACCTCGATGAGGTAGTTGGGCGTCTTATGAAGCACGCTCCGCCTCACCGTCAACTTGGTCTCAAGGTGATAGAGCTTGTGGAGGAGCTTGATTATAAGCCGGGCGACGCTTGGGACATCGGTGGCTATCTCAACGCGGTATTTGCCGGGCCCTCCGAAAAACAGGGTGCCCTCGATGCGGACGAGCGCCGCCAAGGTCGCCTTCTCGCAATGGCTGCAGCTTGGAACGACGCGTGCGAGCTCGTCTTTTACATCCGCGGTGAACGACATGGCTTCATCATTCCTGCAAAGGCCTCGCGTAGCGCACGGGGGTCATGCCAGGTCGGCTGCCGCGGGTCGACCATATTGCGGGCAACGGCCACCGGGCCTTCCTCTTGGATGGCGCGCAGGTCGGCATAGGAGACCGGGACCGGCCTGATCGTATGCCTCAAGCCTGCCTCAGGCGCCGCAGGCGGGACTGAGGCGCCCTGGTCGAAGACTCCCCCGTAGACCTCGTCGACGACACGTTTCGGCTGCAGGGGCGCCTCGCTGTGGATAAAGACATAGTCGAGAAGCCCCCGCATGCCATGGTCGAGCAAGGCCTCCACATGCTCATAGGCGGACAATCCCCAGGTTTCTCCCTGCATGTCGGCAAGCGAGCATACGAAGACGGTCTTCCCGCGCGACTCCCGCAGGGCGTCGACCATGCCGGGTACCAGCAGGTTGGGGATGATGGAGGTGAAAAGCGACCCTGGCCCCAAGACAATCAGGTCGGCTTGGAGGATCGCCTCGGCCGCAGGCGGATAGGCGGCGCAGTCCTGGGCGGCGCGCAGCCAGACCCTTTTCAAGGCCGTGGTCGAGCGCGAGGCCTTCGCCTGGCCGGCCACGATCTCGCCGTCGCGCGTCTCGGCCTCCAAGGTGATGAGGTCGAGGGTCGACGGGTACACATGCCCCCGGGCATGGAGCAGCCTCTCGCAAATGTCAATGGCCTCGGGAAACGACCCGGTCGCATCCTCCAACGCTGACAGCATGAGGTTTCCCAGGGTATGGTTGCGGGCGAAATCGAAGCGGTACTTGAAGGCCCGGGTAAGCGGGTCGTCCAGGTCCCCTGCGAAGGCGGCAAGGCATTTGCGGACGTCGCCGGGCGGAGTGACGTGCGCCTCTTGCCGCAGTATGCCGGTCGACCCCCCGTCGTCGGCCATTGCGACCACCGCGTCGGTAGCAAAGCCCATCGAGAGCAGGGTGCGGATCGAAATGGGCGCTCCCGTGCCGCCGCCGATGACGACTGCTCGGCGGCCTTCGCCAACCGATACCGGCCTTTCTTTGCCGAGGGCCTTGAAGACGCCGGTCGAAGAAGGGTCCTGTCTGAATGCAGCCGCCATCCGGATACCTTCCCTATCGATCAATCCCGGAGGGCCGACTCGGGCCCTGCCTGCGATTGCGCATTGTTTGCCAAGCTCAAATCGCGGTGCGCGACGCTGACACGGTAGCCGCGCTGCTTCAGGAAGTCGCCCGTAGTCTCTGCCAAGGCGACGCTGCGGTGCTGCCCTCCTGTGCATCCGATGGCTATCGCGAGCTGCTGCTTGCCCTCGTTCACATACCCCGGCATGACGCAGTCGAGCAGGGCGTGCCAGGCCTTTTGGAAGGCCTCGGTCTCGCTGCGGTAGAGGACGTAGTCTCTGACAGGGGCATCCAAGCCCGTCATAGGGCGCAGGACGGGATCGTAGTAGGGGTTGGGAAGGAAGCGGACGTCCATGACGATATCGGCGTCGGTCGGCGTCCCGTGTTTGAAGCCGAAGGAATAAACGGTCACCGTCAGCGCGTCGTAGGCCTCGTTCTCGGAAAACAAGGAGCGGATCTCTGCCCGCAGCTGCTGCGGGAGCATGTCGGTCGTGTCGATGACGTCATGGGCGGATTCGCGGACGTCGTAGAGAAGGCCGCGCTCCTTGGCGACCCCCTGCCCGATCGTCATACCCTCGTTGCAAAGGGGATGGCGGCGGCGGCTCGACTTGTAGCGCGCTATGAGCTTCTCATCGTCGGCATCAAGGAAAAGGAGCCTGTAGTTTACCTGGCGGTCGGTGAGGTTTTTCAGCTCGCCCTCGAAATCCCGGAAGAAGCTCCGGCTGCGGGCATCGCAGACGACGGCAAGCTTGCGCGGGCGGTTCTCCTGCCCCGGCATCCCCTCGAGCTTCAGCAGGTCTTTGAAGAGGCTCAAAGGCAGGTTGTCGATGCAATAATACCCGAGGTCCTCGAGGGTATGCATGGCCTCGGTGCGCCCCGCGCCGCTCATTCCTGTGACTATAACCAGCTCAGGCTCTTTCTTCAACGATGAGTCGAAGCACGCGCCCTTCTCGTCTTCAAGCATAGCTACTCCCGTTCGCCTTGTCGGCCCGCACCGCTCTCGGACAGCTTCGCCTCGTCGCGGGCGGCCTCGCTGCCATCATACCCTAAACCGCGCCCTAAGGCGTCATACTGCCGCAAGACCGCATAGAGCTCCTCACCAACTTCATCGGGCACTACCTTCGCGGCCTTGATCTCCTCAAGCGACGCTGCCTTCAGGTTCTTGAAGGATTTGAAGGATTTCATAAGCGCCTTCTTCCTTACCGGCCCCAATCCGACCACGTCATCGAGCACGCTCGCCGTCATGGCCTTCCCCCGCAGTTCGCGGTGGAAGGTGATGGCGAAACGATGGGCCTCGTCACGTACCTGTTTTACGAGGTAAAGCGAGGCGGAGCCGGTCGGAAGCACGACGGGGCCCGCCTCTTGCCAGGGGACGAAAAGCTCCTCGTCCCGCTTTGCGAGGCCGGCCACGGCGATGTCGTCGATCCCAAGCGCCTCAAGCTGGTTCATCGCTGCTGTCAACTGGGGCTTGCCGCCGTCGACGATGAGCAGGTCGGGCTTTCTCCCGAAACGCTCGTCTTCCATCCGCTTTGGCGCATAGCGGCGGGCAAGGACCTCCCCCATCATGGCGAAGTCGTTCGACTCGTCTGTCTCCATCCTGATCTTGAAGCGGCGGTACTGGTTCTTGTCCGGCTTGCCGTTGGTGAACACCACCATCGAGGCGACGCTGTGCTTGCCATGGATAGTCGAGATGTCGAAGCATTCGATGCGCAGGGGCGGCTCATCGAGGGCAAGGGCGCTCTCAAGCTGCAACAGGGCGTCGTTCAGGCGCTTGTCCTCATAGTTGTTGCGCACCTTGTAGCGCATAAGGGAATGCTTGGCATTCCTCTCTGCCAGTTCAAGGAGGTCTGCCTTCTCGCCTTTGAGCGGTGCGGCGAATCGGACCTTCGCGCCGTGCGGGCTTGCGAGCCTCTCGGTCAGCCACTCCTCCATGACCCCTTGGTCCTCCGGCATCCTCTTGACAATGACCTCATGGGGTATCGAGGTCGTCGCGTCGTAGTAGCGCAGGAGGAACATATGGAGCAGGTCCTCGTCGGGGACGTCCTTCCCCCGGTTCAGCATGAACTCGTTGCTGTTGATGATGCGCCCCTCACGGACCATGAACACGTGCACACCCGCTATGGTCTCTTCCCTGAATATGCCTATGACGTCTGCGTTGAGGCTGCGCGTTGAGACGGCATGCTGCTTGTCGGTCAGGGAGCCTATCGTATCTATGCGGGCTTTCAGCCGGGCGGCCTTTTCGAAGTCGAGGCATTCCGCGGCCTCTTGCATGCCGTCCTCAAGCTCGTCGATGAACTCGCGGTACGACCCCGACAAGAAACGCTCTATGCGCTTCACGTTGACCGCATAGTCTTCCGGGCAGATCTTGCGGCAGCACACCCCTGGCCCCAGGCCCACATGGGCGTCGAAGCATGGGCGCGCGCCTTCCGGGATGGCCTCCCCGAGGCTCGCGCCCCCTTGGAGCTTGCGGTTGATGCGCCGCCAATCAGCACATGAGGCGGAGCAGAGCGGCACGATGCGGCGGGCGATGTCTATCATGTGCCGTGCCGCGCGGCTGTCGGTGTAAGGGCCGAAATACCGCGTCGTGCTTTTATGGCGCTCGCGCGTGTACTTGAGCACAGGGAAGATATCGCCCTTGGTGATGGCGATGAACGGATAGCTCTTGTCGTCTTTGAAGTCGGCGTTGAAGAAGGGGGAATGCTGCTGGATGAGGTTCTTCTCAAGGATGAGGCTTTCGTGCTCGTTCTCGGTGACGATGTAGTCGAACGAGGCGATCTGGTCGACCAGCAAAGGGATCTTCTCCCGCTCGTCTTGGAGGTTCACATACTGGCGCATGCGGGCGCGGAGCTGCTTTGCCTTGCCCACATAGATCACCTGGCCCGCATCGTCTTTCCAGAGGTATACCCCGGGAGACGCCGGCACCGAAGCGAGTTCTTCCTTTATGCTCTCCAGCCTGTCGTTCATAGGGAAAGTATACGACATACCCGGGCCGGTGTTGAGGCGCCCGGACGCTACCTACATGGCTAATGCAGATAATCCGCGGGTGCCCCACAACTTCTCCGATTATCGCCCCCTTTGTTTCGGTTTCTTTAAATCTCACTCCGGCGCAGTCGGCGACGACGTATAATCCAAATGTTTGCACACATACCCTAGGAGGTCATATATGAGTTACGTTGATTCCGTCATCGAACAGGTCAAGGCCAAGAATGGCAACGAGCCTGAGTTTATCCAGGCCGTCACCGAAGTGCTGAGCTCCCTCAAGCCCGTCATTGACGCCAACCCCGCATACGAGAAGGCCGGCCTGCTTGAGCGCCTTGTCGAACCCGAGCGCGTCGTGATGTTTCGCGTCCCTTGGGTTGACGATGCAGGGAAGGTCTGCGTCAACCGCGGCTACCGTGTGCAATTCAACAGCTGCCTCGGCCCCTACAAAGGCGGCCTGCGCCTCCATCCTTCCGTCAACCTCGGGATCATCAAGTTCCTCGGTTTCGAGCAGATCTTCAAGAACAGCCTCACGACGCTTCCCATGGGCGGCGGCAAGGGAGGTTGCGACTTCGACCCCAAGGGCAAAAGCGACAACGAGGTGATGCGCTTCTGCCAAAGCTTCATGACGGAGCTCTGCAAGCATATCGGCGCCGACACCGACATCCCCGCAGGCGACATTGGGACCGGCGCACGCGAGATCGGGTATATGTTCGGGCAGTACAAACGCATCCGCAACGTCTGGGAAGGCGTGCTTACCGGCAAGGGCCTTTCCTTCGGCGGCTCGCTTGCAAGGACCCAGGCTACGGGATACGGCCTCGTCTACTTCGTGCAGGAGCACCTCAAGTACCACAACGACAGCTTCGAGGGCAAGACGGTCTCCGTTTCGGGCTCGGGCAATGTCGCCATCTATGCCACCGAGAAGGCGCAGCAGCTTGGCGCCAAGGTCGTCACCTTGTCAGACTCCTCTGGCTGGATCCACGACCCGGCCGGCATCAAGCTTGACGTCGTCAAGCAGATCAAAGAGGTCGAGCGCGGGCGCATCGCGCAATACGCCGACCGGGTCCAAGGCGTCGAATACCATGACGGCAAAGGCGTCTGGACGGTGCCCGTCGATATCGCGCTGCCCTGCGCCACCCAAAACGAGCTCTTCATCGAGGATGCCAGGATGCTC
>JAVBQH010000135.1:0-8819 GCA_031549175.1 Raoultibacter sp. | reverse complement strand
CTGGTGCCGCGTGCAAGCGGGTCGCCAAGATCGGGGCCGGACGCAAGCTCGCCGTCGATGGTGGGCGCAGCGGTGGACAGGATAAACTGGTTCGGAAGCATGAGCTGCTTCACGTTGTTGCCCGCATTGTCCCAAGCCCATACGTACACATCGTAGAAACCGGGACTCAGGCTGAGCGATGCGAAGCTGCCGTAGGCGGCGTTTGCCGGAGCCGGGCTGCCCGCAGGAACGGCGGCGATCTTCTGGCGCGAGGCATCGATGCCGGAAAGCGCGTCGGTCGAGGTGTCGGTGAACACGCCGGCTACATAGGTAACGCCGGGAACCGGGTTTGTCGTATCAACCTTGACGAGGCTCTTTGCCGTCTCAGGTGAAAGGTCGATATAGGTTCCCGGGTTCATGGGGTCTTCCGCCCGCAGGATTGCGGTGAAGCCCGTGCCGGTGGTATTCGCCGACTGCGTCTGGTATGCCGGTATGTTGATGAGATGTGCGTTGGCTGTGTCAATCGCTGCGTTGATTGAGGAAGGGGCAGCAAACGGGTCGTATTTCCTGATGACCGTCTCGTAGGTTCCCGGATCCGAGTGCGAGGCCTCGATCTCGAGCGCCTGGTTGGTCCATCCGGTCGAGTACCAAGAATCGCCGGTGCCTGTGTAGGCGGTGCCCCCAATGGCGTTGCCATCCTTGTCGGTGGCGCCTGCGGCGTACTTGACCGTGAAAGCCGGCGCTTGTGCAGCCATGATAACGATGTTGCGCACCGTATTTGTGAAAGTTCCATCAGGGGTAAGCAGGCTCAAAGCATGATCGTCTTCAATCTTGTAGCTGTGGTTTTTGACGCCTACCCGATCAAATACCGTACCTGCAGTTGACAGATCAACATCGGTTCCACCAACAAGCGATGTATCAGTGATAGCCCCCATGCTTGGAATCGTATTGGCAGTGGTTTTGCCCCATGTTGCCGTTATTCCACTCGACCAGTCTGCAGCTGACGAAATGGTGTCGCCGATCGTCTTGGCAAGCGTCGGAGAAGAAGTAACGATAGGGTTAAACTTCTCGGTTTTCGTGACGGTGACATTGATCGATGCTGGTGGGAAGCTGTTGTTTTGTGATGGTATGGCAAATGTGGTATAGCATGCACCCGCAGGAACCGAATACGTATATTGCCCAACGGAAAAGGACTTCGCTGACCAACTAAGCTTACACGTGATATCGTTATACCCTGGGTAGGCACCGCCTGAACTCGATATACCCGTCACCTCTACCTGGGGTCTCAATCCATTATTAACTGAAGGATATCCTGGAACAACTAAATTTGCGATAGGCGGGTTGGTCGAAAGGCCTTCAGGGCAAAGAACGCCGTAAGCCTCGGGTCCGCTGGGTCCGCCAGGCCAGTTTATATGAGACATCGTCCCATCTCCGTTAGACCGCATGCCGGAACTACCGGTAACCGTGCCGGGAACTACAACGGTTGTAGAAGCCGTCTCGGCGTAGGCCTCCTTCACGTTCCCCGGAAGAACCGGTAGACAGGTTAAGGCCAGCAGTATGCTCATGAAAACCATGAACAGCTTGCGGCTGGAATTGCCAACCGCTCCTTTTTGTCGTGCTATCTGGTTGTGTAGTGTCATATTCACCCTTTCACTCTTGGTTAAGCGATACCCCTTTGAAACGACATGGCATCACATAATTACTCAACGGTGAAATATAGGTTTCGTGCTGATGTTTGGGATACATCTCTCCCAAAAAGCGATCCGTGCGCCCCAACGACATACGAAAGCTCCGTGTAACAGGCGAACGGTATCAAAGGAAAGAGGCCGCCACGTTGGAATGACGACCTCGGGTTCTGAAGCTTCAATTCTCGCGGGCTTGAGTATTACGGGTGGTTGGGCGGGGTAGCTAAATACTCAATCCCATTGAAGCTCAGGATAGGGGTGAGTCATGTATGAACTGTACGACTCAGCGGCCAGAATACCTGGCACCTCTTCAGAGGGGAACGTTTTTTCCCAAACAGCGTTTCATGAAACCCGAACGACAGCTGCAAAGACAATGCGCGTATAGTCCCCTGCGTATAACACTGATGGCTCCCTGCCGGGCGCAGCGCCGCATGCCAAATCTCTTCGCCACCATTGCCTCGCCGTTCCCCTGTGGGTCGAGGACCCAAGCCCCTGCCTAACGGCACATCTATTGCTTGTCCTTTTTGCCGTTTTTTTCCAGGTCTTCGAACTTCGCCTTCATAGTGGGGTTTTTCCGCGTCAGCCTTTTGATGGTGAGGTCCTCTGCCTTGTTGTTCGCCAGGCGGAGGTTGTTTTCCGACGAAAGCAAGGCCTCTTTGGTCTTTTGCAGATGCGTGATGGTCTTGTCGATCTCGTCGATGGCGGTTTTGAATTTCCTGCTTGCAAGGTCGTAATTGCGGGCAAAACCTTTCTTGAACTCCTCCATCTCTTCCTCGAAGTTGGTGATGTCAAGGTTTTGGCTTTTCACCAGCGCGAGTTCGGATTTGTACTTGAGCGAGTTCAAAGCTGCGTTTCGCAAGATTGTGATCAGAGGGATGAAGAACTGCGGGCGTACCACATACATCTTCTCAAAGCGATGGCTCTTATCGACAATGCCCGAGTTGTAGAGCTCGTTATCGGGTTCGAGCAGCGAGACCAGTACGGCGTACTCGCATTTCTTTTCAGTGCGGTCGCGGTCGAGCTCTTTCAGGAAGTCCTCGTTCTTCTTCTTGGTTGCCGTCTCGTCGTTTTCGTTCTTCATCTCGAACATGATGGAGATGATCTCGTTGCCTTCCTTGTCGGATTCCCGGTAGATATAGTCGCCCTTGCTGCCCCTGCTCGCATCGTTGTCTTTCTCGAAGTAGGCATTCTGGAATCCGGTGGCGCGCAGTTTGTTGAACTCGACCTCGCAATGCTGCTCAAGGGTTTCCCCCACCATCTTTGTAGAAAGCTTCGACTTGAGTTCCTTGTAGCGCTCGATCTCGCCTTCTTTATAAGAGATTATCTCGTCCTTCTGCTTCAGCTGCTCGGTGAGCTTCACCTGGTAAGAGGCCTCAAGCTGTACCTTTTCGCTCTCCTTGATCTTTATCTCGGCCGAAAGGCTGTCCCGTTCTTTTTCCACGGCGCTTACCGCCTTGGTCACCGCCAGCTGCTTTTCGGTTTCGAATGAGCTGATGGCCGCTTTGAGTGCGGCGATTTCCGCATCGCGCTTTGCGACGTCGTCTTTCATTTCGGCCTTTACACTGATCGAAGCCAGTTCGACCGCCTGGGCCTTGTCGGCTTCCAAAAGCCGCTCCCGCTCGTGCAGGTCTTTCACAAATTCTGCGTCTCGGACCTGTTTGACGATGTCGGCAAAGCCGGACTCATCGACCTGGAAAACTTGCCCGCAACTAGGGCATTTGATCTCGTTCATTTGGCAACCTTCTGTCTTTCTTTCCGCCCTCGGCTATAAACAACAGGGCAACATCCAAAACACCCTATCCAGGAGCATCAATGCACGTGTAAAGAAGCAAGAAGGCTAGCCTACCAAACTTCTTGCAAGAACCTCTTAATATTCATGTGTCTGATGCCTTCATATGAGAAATCAACTGTATCCATGCTGATAACCATCTTGGTGAAGTTGTCTTCAATCCCTTTGAAGGCACCGAATTCCCGGGCTCGCGTACCCTCGTCAGAAAGAAGATAGGCTACTTGGATATACACAACAGCCGCTTCCTTCCGGGCAACGAAGTCAATCTCCTTGTTATCGTTTTTCCCGATGAAGATTTCGAATCCACGGCGTTTGAGCTCGCAAAATACTATGTTTTCAAGCACGATATCGACCCTTTGCCCGTTGTCTCCAAACAGAGCCTCACGCAAACCGACATCGGTGACGTATATCTTTTCAAAGCCTCTTAGGATATTCTTTCCCTTAACGTCATATCTTTTGACGCGTGCCAAGAGCATAGCCTCCTCTGCTGCAGCAAGATAATTGTAAATACTCTCGCGGGATATGGGCCGTCGCTCCTCGGCAAGGACATTCGCTATGTTTTTTACAGAATAGGTGGTGCCGATCTCTGAAATGAAATACGACAGAATTCTTTCCAGCTGGTCCACATCCCTGAAGCCCTTCCTCTGAACGATATCCTTAAGCACAATCGAGCTGTAGATATCGCGAAGATAGGTCAAGCTTTCTTGTCTTGAAAACCCGATCTGTGCAAGAAAGGGAAGCCCACCGAGAGTCCTATAGATATCAAATGCTTCGACATCTGATCCAGCAGGAGAAGCAGATCTTTCTTCGGCGAACGAGAACGGCATTATTTCAAATGTCACATATCGGCCGCCGAGCAGTGTTGCCAGTTCCCCAGAAAGTAAGTTTGCGTTGGATCCCGTTATGTATATATCGCAGTCGAGGTCAATGCGGAGTGAGGTGACAATCCGTTCCCAGGATGCAGCCATCTGTATCTCGTCAAAGAAGAAATATGTAGTTCCAGCCGCCTTTTCAGACAACGAAACCATTTCCTCATAGAATGCCTCGGGCGAATCTGCGAGATAATCAAACCGTAATGACTCGAAATTAATGGTGACAACGTTCTGAGGAGAAACGCGCTCCGCGATGATTTCAGCTTTGATCTGATCAAGAAGCGTGCTTTTTCCGCTACGACGCATACCGGTGAGAACCTTTACCACGTCTTTCCCGATAAAAGGCTTAATTATGTCAAGATATTTTGTTCGTTGTATCATGCAGCCTCGATCACAAAATGTCGTTTACAAAAGACATAATACACTAAATTCGTTATTTTGCCCTCTATAAAAGACATTTCAAGATTACTTTATCGCTTCGCCCGATGCTATACTTTCAGCCAAGCGAAGACCGACCCGCCTGGAGGCATCGCATGAAACATTCCTTATACACAGTCGATGTAGAAGCCTGTCAGGGCGAGCATATCCTCTTCAATACACTCCACGGGTCGTTGGCGGCCCTCGATGAGGAGGCCCATCGAAGCTACCTTGAGCTTTCGGGGCCGCATCTCAAAGCTTTGCACAACGCCGGCTTCGTCCTTGAAGACCCCTTGTCAGAGCTTGAGTCCCAAAGGCAATGGTTCGAGCGCGACAAGAAAAGGGCTGATACGCTTTCCCTTTGTATTGCCCCCACCTACCAATGCAATCTCGCGTGCCCGCATTGTTACGAAAACGAACTGGACATTTCTGGCTCCGTGAGCTTGCAGGTCATGGAAAGCATTCTTGATTTTGTGGCACGCCTGCATCAACGCGATGGCTTCGGGCATCTTTTCATTTCCTGGTATGGCGGTGAGCCAACACTGGGTATCGATGCCATCGAATACCTGTCGGGCAAGCTCATCGCCTTCTGCGAGGCGCACAGCATACGCTATGGTGCAGAGATCATCACCAATTCGACCCTGATAGACAAACCGGTCGCCCAGCGGTTGGCCCAGTGTCGCATCAACCACGCCATGGTGACCCTTGCAGGAAACAAACGGCTCCACAACCTGAGGCGCCCCTGCAAAAACGGGCAGAACTCGTTTGCGTTGACGCTTGAGGGCATCGACAACCTTAAAGAGGCCGGGATAGACGTAGGGCTTTCCCTGAACATGGATAAGAAGTCGCTCGACGATTTCCTTGGGATACGCGATATGGTTGCAGCGAAGGGAATCCCAGCCATGCCTGCTATGATCGGGGATTATCTCGGCGACCTTTCAAGCGGGGAAGGCTCCGGCGATTTCCGGCTTTTCTCGCGCGAGGAATTCAGCTGGGTGGCCTACGACTGGCTGAAGGACGACTACAGGGATGCCCAAGCACTCAAAGGGCTCCTTACCCCCGTTAGGAATTTCTGCAGGAGGCAGTTGGAAAATTATTTCGTGATCGATGCTTTAGGCGATGTGTACAAATGCGATGGACGAATGGGATACAAGGAATATTCCCTGTTCAATATCTGTGATGACATCGATATCGCTGGTCTGGAAACGGCAACCGACAACCCTATGGACGACCCCGAGTGCCAAGCCTGCGTCGTTTTGCCCATCTGCAAAGGCCAATGCCTTTGGGACCGTTCGTTGTTGGAGGACGGGTGCCATCCACTGAAGTACACGCTTGAACAATACGTCTTGGATTACCGGGATTGCTTCGGTGCCGCCCAGGAACCGCTCGCCATCCTCGTGCCTCCCCGCAACTTGGAAGAGTTTTTCTCGAAACCCCACCGCGGAGAAGGCCTTTCGGCATCGGTCTTCACCGATTGACCGAGAAAAGGGGACAGTCCCCTTTTCTCGGGTGCGCTTCTTGCATCAATCCCAATAGCCTTTGGTCTCGCTTGGTGCGGCCGTGTGTACTTGCGGCTGGCTTGGGGCCGCATGCGCAGGCGGTGCGGCGGATACCCCTGCAGGCGGGGTCGGCTGCGTTTGCGGCTGTCCCCAATACGCAGTGCTTGTGCCCGCCATCGTGCCGGCCTTCGGTGCGCCAGGCGCGTTTCCGCCCGCGAGCTTCATGGCTTTGAAGTTCTTGACGGCCATCAAGATGATTATCACCGCAGCTGCCAATGCAATAAAGTAAAGGATCAGAGGCACAACGTATGACTGCGCCAAAATGTCAGGTCGCAGCGAAGAAGACGACCTCGAAAGATAAGAGCCGAGGTTCATGAAAACCTGGATCATGCGGATTACCGCGACTACGCCCGCTGCCCCACCTATGATTATCAGGGGCAAGGCCATTTTCTGCTTCCGCGAAAACACGATGGTGAGCACCCCTGCGACGAGCAGAACCACAAGCCAAAAGATCGACCATGCATAGCTATCCCAAGCGATCGACAAAGAGGTTTTCGCGACAAGCGACATCAGGTTTGACAAGTTCACGAACAGGGTTATCAGCAGATAGAGGCTTATGGCGCAAAGCGCGATCCCGCTGGCAAGCAGAGCGGCAAAACCCTGGGGCTTTCGCTTTGCCGCCGATGCAGCGACGGTCGGCCTTGGCTGGCCCGCCCCCGGCTGCTGCGTGGGCACGGAGGCGGCGGCCACTACCGTCGGGCGTGTTGCGGCCGATGGTTGGCCTTGCACCGGTTGGCCCGACGCACCTGAGCCTTGCACCGGTTGGCCGGTGGTCGCGGCGGCCGTTTGCGGCGGCACAGCTGCGGCGGCGTGGGCGGCCGGAGCCGGCGCACCGCCTTGCGCCTGCGGCGTTCCCGGCGTTTGGGCTGCATTTTGAGCCTGGTTGGGGATCACCTGCATTTGAGTTCCACACGCTGGGCAAAACGTTGCCCCCTCTTGAAGTGCGTTCCCGCATTTTTGACATAGCATCTTGGGTCCTCCTTTGGCATGTCTCCCACCCAAAATCCTTCGATACCACCATTATAAGGGGGTTTACCTTCGAGTTTGTCTGCATTACGCAGACAGTTTTATGCGCTATGCTGTGCGTATTGCGGTTTTGCCGCGCATGGCACTCTTTCAAGGAGGCGGATATGGACACCCAAGAAAAAACCTGCGTGGACTGCGCGGCCCCTGGATGCGAGGACGGCTCTGGGCGTTACCCAAGCTTCTGCATAACAAAGAGTCTGACTGAAGAAGATATCGGGGAGGCTACGCACGAGTATATGCAAGACGTTGCGCATGCCGTCATGCAGGCCGCCACGCAAACCACGAGCCACGCCTTGAGTGCCGCACTCTGCCGGCTCGAAGAGATCATCGAATTTGCCCGGAGGATGTCCTACAAAAAGATAGGGATCGCCTTCTGCACTGCGCTTGCCGAAGAAGCACGGACCACCACGAGGATCCTGCGCCTGCATGGCTTCGAGGTCGAAGGTGTCGCCTGCAAGGTCGGCGGGATACGGAAGACCGATCTGAAAGTCGCCGAAAGCTGCTGCGCCGATACGGCGATCTCGTGCAATCCGCTGATACAGAGCGAGTTTTTGAACGAACGGCAGACCGACCTCAATATCGTGATCGGGCTTTGCGTGGGACACGACATCTTGTTCGCCCAAAACTCCCAGGCACCCTGCACCACCTTTGTCGTCAAGGACTACATGCTAGGCAACAACCCGGCGGCGGTCTTGTCGGCCGTGAACACGGTTTCGCCCTACAGCCGCCTGCTGGACCCTGATGCAAGAATCTACCGTTTCGAAGAAGAAAGTTGAAGTCGGCGGCCTTTTCCCACTTTACTGCGCTAGAGGAAGCTCTCGAATCTGGCCTTTTTGCGCCCCGTTTAATGCTAGTATTTGCGGTAGCACGTTTTATGGGCGCAGACGGGGTATGTATAAGGCGCCTGAGAGCATATAAAGACCACGTGAAGCATACAATGAGCTGGGGAGCTGTTGTATGCTTTTATGCGCGGTCGCCCGACGGAGGGGAATACTATAGTGAGCAGATTGGTTTTTGATGGCGCATACACGAATGATGTGGCCATCGAGGATCTCCGGACAACGGCTATCCGGCGGTTAAGCGCAGATTCTCTTAACAACTGTCCTGTCAATTACTCGGCAACGGCACTGAAGCTGTTCGCAGCGCAAAGCTGCGGAAAGTGCGTCCCCTGTCGTGTTGGAATCATGCAGATGGCACGCATTATCGACCGCATTCTTGATGGCGAGGGCCACGTGGGCGATCTCGAGTTGCTGGAGCAGACCGCAAACACGGTCTACAGCATGTCGGACTGCGTGATCGGCACCGAGGCCGGACGCATCACGCTTGCCGGCCTGACCGCGTATCGGGCCGATTATGAGAACCACCTCGAAAAGAACGGCTGCGTCGGCATCTTCCGCCCCGTGCCCTGCATGGCGTTTTGTCCGGCGCATGTCAGCGTACCCACCTATATCGCCATGGTGAAGAACGGGCGCTATGAAGATGCCATGCGGGT
>JAVBQH010000041.1:0-8550 GCA_031549175.1 Raoultibacter sp. | reverse complement strand
AAAGACGACCTTGAACGAGCCCTCTCCGTCGCGCAACCACACCGAGATGATGCTGCCGGAATACGGGGTTGTCACGACGGCAGCGGAGCGCACCTCGAGCGTGGAGGGGCCGTGCACGATGTGCGCCTCGGAAGTGGTCGTCCCGGGAGACCCGTCCTCGGCGGCATTCCTCGTCTGCGCCACCGCGCTTAAGCGGGGGAGCAGCATCCAGATTGAAAACGTCAGCCTGAACACTGCGCGCATAGGCTTCATGCGGACCTTGGAGCGGATGGGTGCCGACGTGTCGACCCGGCGCACCGGTTCCGCGGGCAAAGAGCCCTTCGGCATCATCGAGGCCCGCTATTCCGAGACGCTGCACGGCTGCGAGGTCCCCGGCGACAAGATCCCCAGCATCGTCGACGAGGTCCCCGTGCTGGCGCTCGTCGCCGCCTTTGCCCGAGGTGTCACCGTGTTTCGCGAGGTAAGCGAGCTGCGGGTGAAGGAGACCGACCGCCTGGCGGCGATCGTGGAGGGGCTCGGCCTCATGGGGGCCGATGCCTGGATCGACGGGAACGACCTCTATGTCGAAGGACAGCCGGGCCTGGCGGTTCCCCAGGGCATCGTCTTCGATTCGAAGAACGACCATCGCCTCGCAATGACCTGGGCATTGGTCGGACTCACCGGAACGACTCCCGTCCAAGTCGGCAATTTTGACTCGGTGAAGATCAGCTACCCGTCATTTCTCCACGATATCGAAAGGCTTGCCCAATGATCATAGCGATAGACGGCCCGTCAGGGGCTGGGAAGTCGACCGTTGCAAAGGCGGTCGCGAAAATCCTCGGCTTTTCGTGCCTTGACACCGGCGCGATGTATCGGGCTGTAGCCTGGCTTGCGGTCACGGAGGGCATCGACCTTTCGGATGACGCCGCCTTGGGGGCGCTTGCCCGGGCCAAGGAGATCGAGTTCAAGCACGAGGCAGGCGACCCGATCCCGAGGCAGGTGTATATCGACGGCCATGAGGTCACGGATGCCATACGCACGACCGAGATCGACAAGGCGGTGAGCCCCGTGTCAGCCGCCCCCTCGGTGCGCGAGGCACTCGTGGCACAGCAGCAACGCATCGGCAAGGCGGGCAACTATGTCGTGGAGGGGCGCGACATCGGAACGGTGGTCTTTCCCGATGCCGAATTGAAGGTCTATCTCACCGCCTCCGACGAGGAGCGCGCGCATCGCCGGGTCCGGCAGAATATCGAGCGCGGCGTCGGCTCCATAGACTTCAAGGAAGTGTACGACGACATCCTGCGAAGGGACGCCTACGATTCCTCGCGGGAGGCGTCGCCTCTGAAACCGGCCGACGACGCCGTGCTGTTCGACTCCACGGAATGTTATATCGAAGAGGTTATCGAAAAAATATGTATGATGGCGCAAGGTCGTATGAATGGCTAGAATCTAATCCTGCCTTAAGGCGTGCCGTCTCGGTCGAAGAGAACCCTGAAAGGCACCGCCGCCTGGATAACCGATAGTAACGCTCACATAAAGGATTGTTAAGGACCCGATGCTCAAGCAAGAAGAAATGTGGGACATGTCCCTGGGAGGCGAATCCCGAGAGAACGAGATCCCCCATGTCGTGGGCAACCTCTGCTTCGGCTTCGTCGCATTCATCTTGAAGATCTGCTTCCGCTACCGTATCGACGGGCGGGAGAACCTGCAGGCGTTCAAGGGGAGGAGCGGCGTGGTCGTCGTCTGCAACCATACCTCCTACCTGGACACCGCATTCGTCTACGTAAGCGCTCGTCCCGGGCAATGGATACGGCTCATGGCGCGCGAATCCCTGTTCGAGCCGCTCCATGGCCTGCTCGGCCAGATATTCTCCCGTGTGGGGGCGTTCCCCATCAAGCGGGATTCGGCCGACCGCAAGGCGATAAAGCGCGCTTCGAACATGCTCAAGAACAAGGAGGTCGTCGGCATCTTCCCGGAAGGCACCCGCCGCGGCAAAGGTTCCCAGACCCCCGAACTCCATGGCGGTGCCGCGTTCGTCGCGAAGCTCGGCAAGGCCCCGATCCTGCCTATGACCGTCCGGGAGGCGGAAAACATCAAGCAGAAGGGCAAGCGCCTGCGCTTCCCCAAGGTCACCATAGAGTTCGGAAGGCCGATCCTGGTCTCTGATTTCGACTTTCTGCCGAAAGACGAACGGTTGGAGGCCTGTACCTGGTACGCGATGCGGGAATGCTTTGCGCTGTCGTACCGGACGAGTGCGGAAGAGGTCGACATGAAGGCGCTCTATCCGGATGCGAAGGATTATACCCAGGCCTTTGAGGCCTGCCCGGTGCCGACGCATACAAGTGAAGAGCTCGTCTCGCTTGCCGGGAAGGCCAAGGCCGATGCGGAGGTGTTGTTATGAAGGTGGTGAAAGCCCGTCATGCAGGAGCATGCTACGGTGTCCAAAGGGCGCTTGACATGGCCGACGTCACCATCCACGACGGCTTGCCGGCCTACACGCTCGGCCCTTTGATCCACAACCCGAAAGTCGTCGAACTGTTGGAGAAGAGCGGTGTCACGGCGATAGACGGCGTGGAGGGGATCGATGCCGGCATCGTAATCATACGGAGCCATGGCGTGGTTCCCCACGTCAAAAATGCCGCCGAGGAAAAAGGCCTTACGATCATCGACGCGACGTGCCCCCATGTCGCCCGTGCGCAGAAGGCGGCAGAGGCCTTGGCCTCGGCCGGATACCGGGTGATCATCGTCGGGGAGGCCGGCCATCCCGAGGTCGAGGGCATGCGCGCCTATGCGCAAGAGGCGGGCGCCGCGGTTCTCGTGGTGGCGGGCGCCGACGAGCTTCCCGACGCCATCGAGGAGCCTATCGGGATCGTGGTCCAAACGACGCAGGCGAAGGAGAACCTCGACGGGGTCGTGGAAGCCCTCGAAGGGCGTGGCCTGCATCCGCAGGTGAAGGATACGATCTGTTTCGCAACACGCCAACGCCAGGAAGCGGCGGCCGAGCTTGCCGCCGAGGTCGATGCCATCGTGGTCATCGGGGGGCGCAACTCCTCGAACACCACGCGCCTCTACGAGATATGCAAGGCGCGCTGCGAGAGGTCCTACCATGTCGAGGGTCCGGAAGAGATCGACCCGGAATGGTTCGAAGGCTGCTCTGCGGTCGGGGTGACGGCAGGGGCGTCCACGCCCGAAGACCAAATCGACGCCGTAATCGGCTACATCGAATCCCTCTAGCCCCCACCGTCCCAACTGCTGCCCCAACTGCCCCCGCCGTTCCAAGGGCATGCCACCACATTCAATCCCTAAGATCTTCACATCTCATGTGTGCCCATATGGGTGTTTCGAGGAAAAATTGCCATTGCAACACGTTCTTGTTATTATCGCCTGTACGGTTCATAAACCGTAGGAAAAAGAAACAAGGTGCACATGCAGAACTCAAACACACAACGCACGTCCTTATCTCCGTATGCAATTGGCCTGACCGTGCTCGCGCTCCTGGTCGCCCTATTCTCCTTCCCGCTCCAAACGGCAGGCGCCGTCACGTCGGGGGAGAAGTACGCCGAGGCAGACGCCCTGATGTCGACGGTCGACTCGTTGCAAACCCAGATGAACCAGGCTACTGACACCTACAACGCCTCAGTCGCCGAACATGCGGCGGCCACCAAGGCGATGGAGGAGGCCCAGGCACGTATCGACGCCGCACAAAAACGCATCACGGAACTGCAGGAACGCCTTGCCGAGCGTGCCAACAGCATGTACAAGAGCGGGCCGTCCACGTTCCTCGATGTCTTGCTCGGGGCGACCTCGTTCGAGGAATTCGCATCCTCGTGGGACCTCGTCGAGAGGATCACCGGCCAGGATGCAGCCCTTGTCCAGGAAATGAAGGATGTCCGCGCCGAGGCCGAGGCCGCGCATGCGGAATTCAGCGCACAGCAGGCGAAGGCCGCCGAAGAGATGAAACGGGCAGAAGAGGCCCGTAACGCCATTGCCTCTTCGCAGGCTGCACTCCAGGCCCAGATCTCTTCGATCACCGCAGAGGCTGCCTCTTTGGCGGCGTCGGAGGCTGCCGCGGCCGAAGCGGCCGCCCATGCTGCGGAAGAGGCAGCCAAGAACTCGGGCTCATGGACCCCTCCCTCAGCGGCAGGTGCCTCCCGGCTTTCCGGTTCCGGAATATTGAACCACCCCTGTCCGGGTGCGGCCTTCTCGTCGAGCTTCGGGCCGCGTTGGGGCGCCATGCATGAAGGCATCGACCTTTCCGCAGGCGAAGGAACGCCGTACTACGCGGCCGAGTCGGGCACGGTCCTCTACGCGAGCAACGGGGGCGGCTGGAACGGCGGTGCCGGCAACTGGATCGTCCTCATCCACGGCAACGGCATGTCCACCGTGTACATGCACTCCTCGGTGACCTACGTGTCGCCCGGGCAGTATGTGACGCGCGGGCAGAATATCGGCGCAGTCGGCAACACGGGCGACTCCTATGGTGCCCACCTCCACTTCGAGGTCCGCCTCGGCGGATACCGGGGCACCGCCGTAGACCCCTGCGCCTACATCTAGACCAGCAGGGTGGGACAAAAGGGACAGATCCTTTTGTCCCACCCCAAGACATAGCGTGACGAGAACAGGGGGCAAGCCCCTGTTTTGTTTGCATGGGAAGAGTTCTTAGGAGACAATGGAAGCCTGGGACAAAAGGGTCTGTCCCTTTTGTCCCACTTTTGCCAAGAAAGGGTGCTTGTGTCGGAGGCTCGTATTGAAAGCGTACAGGAGGGCAGCCCTGCCGATGATGCGGGGTTTACTGCCGGCTATGCCATCCTCGCCGTAGACGGGGAGCCTGTCCGCGACCTGATCGACTGGCGCTGGCTTAGCTCGGAAGACTGCATGACGCTCAGCTACCGTGATGCCGAGGGGGGCTTTGGCGAGGTCGAGCTTGACCGCGAGCCTGGGGAGGATTGGGGCTTCGAGTTCGAGGGCGTCATCTTCGACAAGATAAAGACCTGCCGCAACAACTGCCTCTTCTGCTTCATGCGACAACTCCCGGAAGACGCGCGCCCCTCGCTCAAGCTCCGCGACGACGACTTCAGGCTCAGCTTCCTCACCGGAACCTTCGCGACCCTCACCAACCTCACCGACGACGACCGCGAACGCATCATCGCGCAGCGTATATCGCCGCTTCGGGTATCGCTCCATGCGATAAGCCCCGAACTGCGGGAAAGGCTGATCGGCAGGCATGCGGGCAAAGGTATCGAGGAATGCGAGAGGCTGCTTCACGCCGGCATAGAAATGCATATGCAGATCGTGCTCCTGCCCGGCTTGAACGACGGCCATGAGCTCGAGAAGAGCCTTGCCTGGGCATACGGGCACGAGGGAATAGCGAGCGTCGGCATCGTGCCCCTCGGCTTCACCAGGCACCAAAGCACCTTCGAGGCGAGCTTCAACGACCCGCAGGCTGCGCAAGGGCTCCTTGCGACAATCGCGCCCTTCCAGAAAAGGGCCGAGGCCGAACGGGGTGCGGCCTGGGTGTACGCAGCCGATGAATTCTACCGCAACGCCTATCCGGAAAACCTCATGGACATGCTCCCGCAAACGTCCCACTACGGCGACTTTGACATGTACGAGGACGGCATAGGCATCATACGCTCTGCGGTCGATGACTGGCAGGCAGCGTCCCAGGCCGCCGCCGCAACGGCAGCCACGTTGAAAGCCCGAGGACAGCGCGTCCACCAGGTGATAGGCGAAGCGATGTGTGCGTACTTCCCAAAGCTCGTGGCGCAAAGCCCCCTTGACGGCTTGCTCGTCCCATTTCCTGTCCGAAACGGGTATTTCGGCGGGAACGTCGATGTGACAGGCCTTTTGTGCGGTTGCGACATTGCACGGGCCTTGAGGGAGGCGGCCGCGGCCGGCGAAAGGATAAGCCTCGCGGTGGTCCCCTCGGTGGTCTTCAATGACGACGGGGTCACCCTCGACGGAATGGCTTTGGAGGATGTGCGAAGGGAGGCAGGCGTCCCCCTTGCCGTGGTATCCTGTATACCTTCGGATTATCTTCTGGAAATTGACGAGCTTGTAAAACGATTATGAAGGAACAGCATGCCTTTACCTATAGTCGCGGTTGTCGGGCGCCCCAACGTGGGCAAGTCCACCTTCGTCAACCGCATCGCAGAAGCCAACGAGGCGATCGTGCACGAGATGCGCGGCGTCACCCGCGACCGGTCCTACCATGAGGCCGATTGGAACGGCGTGCACTTCACCCTGATCGATACGGGCGGAATCGAGATGGGCAACGACGACGCCTTCCAAGGCTCGATCCGCAACCAGGCCCTTGCGGCCGCCGAAGAGGCCGACCTGATCATATTCCTGGTTGACGGCAAGGCCGGCATAAACGCCGACGACCAAGAGGTTGCGAACATCCTCCACCGCAGCGACAAGCCGGTGATGCTCCTGGTGAACAAGATGGACACGCCCAATCAGATTGACGAGATGTGGGAATTCTACCAACTGGGGCTCGGCGACCCCTATCCGGTCTCGGCGTTGCATGGCAACGGTACCGGCGACCTGCTCGACGATATGGTCGGGCATTTGCGGAAACTGCCGGTCGACCTGGAGCCCGCCGAGGAGGAGCCCTCCATCCGCATCGCGATCATCGGCCGCCCCAATGCGGGGAAGTCGTCGCTTACCAACTGCATGACCGAGGGCGACCGGGCGATCGTCTCCGATGTGGCGGGTACGACGCGCGACGCGATCGACACCACCATCGAGCACGAGGGGAAACGCTACACCATCATCGACACGGCCGGCCTGCGCCGCAAAAGCCAGATCGACCTCGATGTCGAATACTACGGCTTCGTACGGGCGATGCGGGCGATCGACCGGGCCGACGTCGCGCTCCTCGTGATCGACGGCTCGCTCGGGCTCACCGACCAGGACCAGCGCGTCGCGGGCTTCGCAGCCGAGCGTGGCTGCGCCATGGTCGTCGTCTTGAACAAATGGGACCTGGTGGAAGGCCCCGAGGCCAAGGCAGAGGTGCGCGAGCGCATTGCCGACCGCCTGATGTTCGTCGGCTATGCACCGGTCGTCTCGATCTCCGCCCTGACCGGAAAGCGGGTGGGGCGCATATGGGATGCGGTCGACAAGGCCTACGAAAGCTTCTCATCTACGATAGCCACCAACAAGCTGAACTCCTGGCTGCAAGATATCCGCGATTTCGGGCATTCGATCAGCGTGGGGAAGAAGCAGCTCAAGATAAAATACGTGACGCAGACGGGGACAGCCCCTCCGCAGTTCACCTTCTTCGCCAACCATCCCGAGATCGTGGATGACAATTATCAGAGGTATTTGGAAAACCGGTTGCGGCAAAGCTTCGATTTAGAAGGCACGCCGATACGGCTCAAGTTCAAACGGAAGGACTAGCGGAGCAGACATGCAAGACTTTATCGATGCCTTCGTCGTTGTGTTCGTGGTGTCATTTTTCCTGGGGTCTATTCCCTTCGGGTTGATCATCTCACGCGTGTTCTACAAAACCGATATCCGCGACCACGGGTCGGGGAACATCGGCACGACCAACGCCATCCGAACCATGGGCAAGGCCGGCGGGTTTGCGGTGTTCATCCTTGACTTCGGGAAAGGCCTGCTTTCAGGCTTTCTGGGCCTGTGGATCGGGCAGCTGTTCCTCGGGCTCCACCATGTCGAGGTGTCGGAAGGCGGGCTCTTCAGCCTGCTCGCCCCGCTGCAGTTCGCGCCTTTGGGCGACCCGTCGCAGCAGGCGGTCTATTTTACGCAGGTCCTCCTTGCGCTCTCCTTCCTCGGATGCGTCAGCGGGCATATATTCTCGCCCTGGCTGAAATTCAAGGGGGGCAAGGGGATAGCGGTTGCCATCGGCTGCATTTTCGTGACCTTCGGCGTTGTCGGGGCATGCATCGAGCTTGCGATCTTCATCATACTGGTGCTCGCCACCCGCCGCGTCTCAGTCGGGTCGATAGCGGCCGCCTTGGCCTGCCCGTTCCTTGCATTCTACTTCTTCTGGTGGAACTGGCCTGCAGCGGTCATCTGCTCGGTTGCCGGCCTCCTCATCGTATGGGCCCACCGGGAAAACATCAGGCGGTTGCTTGCCGGCGAGGAGAGCAAGGTCGGCGACAAGAAGAAGGCGAAGGGCTGAGCCGGGTAGCCGCAGGCGGCCTGGGCTGTAAGGAGGAGGGGCTTCGGTGAAGATTTCTGTTATAGGCGCGGGTTCGTGGGGGACGGCCCTCTCGCAGCTCTTGGCGCAGAAGGGGAACAACGTCGGCCTCTGGGCGCGCAAGCCCGAGGTGGTCGCCTCGATCAACAACGATCATGTGAACCCGCGCTATCTGAGCGAGATCGCCCTCTCGGAAAACATCGTCGCGACGGTCTCGCACAAAGACACCCTCGACCGCGCGGCAGCCTGCGTCATCGTCACGCCATCGAACCTCATGCGCGGCGTCGCCCGGGCGCTCAGCTCGGTCGTCGATGACAAGTTCCCGATCATCATCTGCTCCAAAGGCGTTGAAGAGGGAAGCGGTCTTCTCCCCATCGAGGTGTTCGAGGCCGAACTCGGGAACCCGG
>JAVBQH010000100.1:0-14636 GCA_031549175.1 Raoultibacter sp. | reverse complement strand
AGTGCAGGCTCGACAACATCCAGCTGCTCGCTTTGGATCGTGAATGAGCTGAGGGCGTTCTCATAAGAGGTTATCCGGTCGGAGACGTTGTTTGCCGCCTGTTTCGTGATGCCGGCGACGCGCTGCTCGCCGTTGTATTGAAGCTTCTGCTCGATAGAGTTCAGAAGGGATCCGGCCAGTCCGAGGACAACAATGGCTATCGCAATGCCTGCGATCAAAAAAACAATCTGGTAACTTGCCCGCGTCAAGCTTAAGAAACGCATCCTAGCACCCTAGCCACTCTGGCCCCACCATGGAAACATAGGGCTTTATACCGAAAGCTCTTTGCACATGCTGGGACTTAGTATACTCTACTTACTACAAAGTTTAGCGTTTTTATGTGCGCATATACCTTGTAATACCTGCAAGGGGGCACAATCATGAGAGGCATGCCGTGGATTTAGGCGAAATATATCACTTTCTTTTTGAGACCTATGCCGGCATCGGCTGCCTTGTGGGCATCGGGCTTTTGGCCACCCTTCTTGTTTCGATCATAATGGAACGTAAAATTCGCAAGAAGTACAAGCACCGCGAACCCAAGAAAGACGAATGGTCGCTGTTTGGCGAAGACGAAGACGTCTCCGATAGCGAAGACGCCCCGGACGCCGACGACGACCCGGACGCCGACGACGAGCGCAAGGATTCTTAAGGAATCTTGGAGCTGCCTCTTCGTTTCCTTATTCGGTATTTCGCTCTTCGCTTGTCCCCCTTCACACCAAACGACGTAGGACCTGCCGTCGCCTTTCCCCATTCTGTTGTATCCTTATGCACGCGCTTGCCCGACAGGCGCCCCCTTGTCCAAGCACGAAATATCTGAGGAAGGCTTTTTATGAACGCACATGATTTATATCTTTACCAGCGAAAAGGTGACTATATTCCCCGCATAGCCGCCATACACGACCTCGTCGGCTATGGAAAATGCTCGCTCGGCGTGGCGATTCCCGTTCTTTCTGCAGCAGGATGCGACGTCTGCCCTGTGCCGACCAGCCTTTTTTCCTCGCACACCGCCTTCCCCGGCTGGTATATGCATGACACCACCGAGATGCTCTCCGATTACCTTGAGGCATGGAAAGAGATCGGCGTCGAGATTGACGCGGTTTATTCCGGATTTTTGGGAGCCCCTGAGCAGGTCGACCGCATCAAGGAGACCTACGAGACCTATCCGACCGCCCTGCGCATCGTGGATCCGGTCATGGCCGATCACGGCAAGGTGTATCCGACCTACACGCCTGAGCTCTGCGATGCCATGGCAGAGCTTGCCTGTGGCGCCGACATCTTGACGCCGAACCTTACCGAAGCAGCGATTATTCTTGGACAGGAATGGACGGGCACGAACATCGACGACCGCGCAGCTTCCGACCTTATCGACCGCCTGCTGGACAAAGGCGCCAAGAACGTCGTGCTCAAAGGGATCCAGCGCGAAGACGGCATTATCCGCAACTTCTTGGCCGGGCAAGACTGTGACCTTTTGGAGGTCAAGAACGAATACCTGCCCTACATGCTGCACGGCACCGGCGACCTGTATTGCTCATGCCTGCTTGCCGCAGTGATGGCCGGGCGCAGCCTGGCCGATTCGGTTGCCTTCGCGGGCACCTTCGTGCATGATGCGATGATCATCTCGAGCAAGCAGCCGCAGTACGAAGACCGCGGCGTCAGCTTCGAGCCTCTTCTAGGAGAAATCACCTCGCTGCTAGGCTAGGCCGACCATACATCCAACAGGCCTTGGGACAAAAAAAGGGGGGCAGACCGAGAAAAGGGGACAGTCCCCTTTTCTCGGGTGTCCCTTTTTCCCACTGCCCCAGGGCCAGCCGCGTTCCTCACTGCCTTTTCTTTGCGGCTGTAGCCAGAGTACTGAGAGCAATCAATAGCGTGCCTGCCAACATGGCAACCAGCCAGAATACACCGTCACCTGTTTTGGAAAGCCCCGTGCCCTTCAATCCGCTTGAAGAGGCGTCCTGGTCGTTAACGAGCGTGACGGCAACAGAGCTTGCCTGCACATGAGGATCATCCGAAGCATTGAGGTCGGAAGGCTGCTGCGATCCGGTTATTTCATAGGTGAAGGTGTTCACGATCTCAACGTTTATCGAAGAGCCTGCATTCTGCCGCACCTCCTGCGAACCGGAGGAAGACGCACCCGATCGAGTGTCGGAGGCATTCGTGCGAGGGGCACCGCCCGCAGCTGGGGCCTCGGCCACCTGCGATGCGGGGATGTCGGATGCCCCGGACTCATCCCCGGCAGACCACAACAGCCATCCCAACACGCCGCAGCACACCAGCAACACTGCCAGGCTGGTCGCAGCAATATGCTCCAGGTTGATGGCGGAATACCAGGGTTGGCTATCGGAGCTTTTCACGCTGAATATCTCCGTCAGAGCCTCCTCGACGGTCGTCGAAGCATCATGGGGAACGATCCGTTCCATGTCAAGCGCAAGCGCGCTCATAACCAAGGCGGACACATCCTTTGCCCCCCGGCCTTCGCCTTCTTCGAGCATAAGGCGAAGCTTCTTGCGTGCCCTGTTCAACCAGTTTGAAACGTCTTGAATGCTTGCATCCATCGCGTCGGCGATCTCATTGTAAGAGAGCCCCTCATAGTAGAATAGGTACAGGGCATTGCGATGGTTGTCGGGCAATTCCCTGATCAAACCTGCTAGTTCTTCCGCGTTTTCTCGCTCTTCGCCCCACTCATGCGGGATGAAGGCTGTCCGTGATTCCGTCATCTCGAAATCCATCACCTCATCGAGGGGTACTCCTTGCTGTTTCTTGCTTCTTTCCTGATGCCTGAGGCAGGTTCTGAAGACCACCTGGTACATCCATGAATCGAATGCATGCGCAGAGCTCAGGTCTCCAAGATGGCGATACATGGCCAAGACCGAATCTTGGACTGCGTCTTTCGCGTCATGCTGATTTTTTAGCATGCTAAAAGCGATGTAGTTGATCCGCGCGCTTTTTGATCTGATGATTTTTGCAAATGCCTGATCGTCGCCCTTTTGGGCTTTTTTCAGCAATCTTGCTACCTTGTTGTATGCCACCCACGAACCCCTAGTATCATGTGCTGCAGCAGGCCTTTCCGTACCACAGCCAAACCCGTTGTTTTTGATCTGCGACCTTGCGGCCATCGCCTTTTTTGGAGGGGCGATGGCCTGGTCGTTTTCCTTTTTTGCGTGCTGCCTGTTAAGCCTTTTTGCCTCGTCGCTTCGCCCAGACGAGCACCGCCGCACTAGCCAATGCAAGCCCTATGGTGCCGAAGAAGGCCAGAAGCAAGCCGTCGCCCGTTTTCGGGGCGGACGCCGAAGTCGGCGCAGGCTGGCTGACCGTAGTCGTTACCTGATTGGTTGGGGTCCCTGGATCGACCGGATCGTTCGGATCCCCGGGAAGGCCGCCCGTTGCCTCTTGCAACGCAACATTTTGCACATTCGTTCCTGGGGCAATCGAATCGTCGATCTTGACCACCATGCTCAGTGCGACCGAAGCACCGGGGGCAAGCGAGGCGATCCACCACGTTACATGGTTCTTTCCGTTCACCTTCCCATAGTAGCCGCCGTTGTCCGAGCTCACATAGCTGGTATAGGCGGGCATATAGTCCCTGATAACGATACCTTGCAACATTTGGCTGCCATTGTTAGTCAAGGTAATAGTGTAGGTCAAGGAATCGCCCGGTTTCGCGCTGGTCTTATCAACCGTCTTGATTGCGGTGAGTCCTTCCCCAGCAGCCAAGATCGTGTAATTGTTGGTGAACACGACCTCGGAGACATTCGAGGCTCCATCAAAAATAGTGCGCGCCACCTCGAGCTGCCCTGCGTTGTCGGTCACGACGTCGGTGATGGTATACACCAAAGGGTCGTAGGCGTAGCCGGCAACACCCGAGTTGACCTCAGTGATCGCGTACTCATACGTTCCTGTTGCCGTATAGGTCCATTCACCAAAGTCGGTGGTGCCCTCTCCCACGACTGTCGCCGTCTTTTCGCCGTTCACGCTGCCGGCCGGCATCGGGTTGGCACTGTTTGCGGCAGTCAGTTTGAAGGTGAAGGTCTCCGGCGTCGGCGGCGTATCGCCCGTGATGACCTTGCGTACCGGAGGATCGACGCTCACGTCGGCCGTCGCCAGCCACTGTGCCTGCAACGTTATCTCCATAGTGGAATCATCATCGGCAAGGTCGGAGTATTTCGAGGCAGCAGCTACCGCCTGTCCGTTATGGGTGCCCACGCTGCCGCCATCGGAGAGCGTCCACCCGGTGAAGACTGATCCTGGCTTCGTCGGCTCGCTTACAGGAAGCAGGCCTGCCTGCCACCACTTCACGCCGGTTTTGTCATCTATCGTGACGGGAGTGCCGCCGTTCGTATCGTAGTGCACGGTGTAGTTTTTGGATTGGTTGGTTGCCGTCACGACCACGCCTTCGGTATCTCCTACCGAAACCGTGAAGGTCTGCGGGGTGTAGGTAGCCGTAGACGCATCATAGCCAGGTGCCGCCGTCACCTCGACAAGACGATACAGCCCGGGCGAAAGGTTGCCCGAGGTGGCCGTTCCGTCAGTGCCGGTGGTCAGGGTCGGATAAGCCGTGTCGCTCCAGGTAGTTCCCCCATCGGTCGAGTGTTGTATTTTGAAGATGGCGTTTTCGAGCCCGAGGCCTGAAGTCGCATCAGCTTTTGCGATGGTCACTTGGCCGGCGGATGGCTTCCCAACCGCTTGGCCGGCCTGAAGGGTGACCTGCGCGACAGATCTTGCTTCTTTCTGCACCCCGTCCTTGACATAAGAGCCTACCAAGGTGTTGGTCTTTTGGGTGTCGACAAGCGCCTGATTGTAATCTGTTGTGACATTCAGGTAGAACTGAACGACATTTCCTCCAATAACATTGCCTGCCCCCAAGGAATCAACAATGATCTGGGCCTCGGCAGGAGTCACCCCTTCTTGCGCCACACAGGTTGCATAGAGGTCAGGCCATAGGTTCTGGTATTTGATCGGATAGTTCGGGTCTGTCAGGTTACCGAAGTTGAAAACCATAACAAAACCCCCATCATCTTCCTTGAAGATGCCATACTGCAACTGCTGAAGCCTCGATTTAAAGTCCTCATAGCTCTCCCCTGGGTTCTGCACCACCAAAGTAAAGAGGCTCTTGACACTAGCCATGGAGATATTATTGCCAGTTAGGGCGGCGGTGCGCCAATCGGTTTCCGAAACAATGTAAGGAACAGTAGCATTTATTGCAGGAACAGATACGTTCTGCACCCCTTCTGATGCAGGTATCCTATCTTCCATATAGTAGGATTCTATTTTGGAAACGGCCGTCCCCCTACTCGTAGTAAGTTCGTTAGAGAAAACGTTCCATGTCGTGAGTGTCCAACTGGCCCTACTGTTACCACCTACCCCAAGCTTAGCGTGGTCTCCAATGCTCGGTGTACGCTCGAGTTTGTTTGCCTTATACTGATGGGTTTTCGTGCCTATGATCACGTCTTGCACAGTATCGATAGCCCGAAGAAAAGATACCTTGATATTTGGTGCTGTTATAATCGAGCAGTTTGAGAGAGAGGTCTGCCCTTCAACGGCTCCACTCAATGTTATTTTAAGCTGGCAATTCTCTATTCTCCAGGTGCCGAGGATCACCAAACCCGTTGGATCATAGAGGTTTTCGGCACCGGTGTTGACAAAAGACCAACCTGTCTGGAGGAAAGGAAGCATAATTGCGTCTCCCGCATGGAGTTCTTCGCCAACAGGTGCCTGTATGTTAAAGGTTATCGCTGCAGAATAAGACACATAATGCGGCAGGCCGATAGCGTAGTCTGTCGGATCTGTGCCTTGGTCGACGCTGGGCACCTCACCATTTGCGCGCGTGAGTGAAAAGTCAAGATTCTGCACCCAGCTCGTAATGTCGGCGGCCAGAATCGAGATGCCACCCTCATCCTGAGCCATCGGCGGCACAGCCGCCAACGGGCTGCCATCCGTATTGCCTGCAGTCGCAGAAGGGTCGTCTGTCATAGGTCCTTCTACGCTATCAGGATTTACAGGTGTGCCTTCAACGTCAAAGGCTTCGTCACCCGCGGTTCCTGTCTGGAGCCCTTCTGCCAAGCCGTTCGACTGCCCAGCTTCACCTGGTGCCAGAGTATCCGTGTTGTTCTCCCCGAATGCAAGGCTGAGGCTTGCTAAGGGCGACAGTGAAACAACGAGGCAGACCGCAAGCGCAACCCTCGAAATCCCTCGTCTCTTTTTCGGTCGGTTACTTCTTTCCATGATGTTTTTCCTACCCCTTTCCTACCTCTGCATAAGTTCTTATGCAGGTTGCCGTAGACGCCAACGTGTTCCTTTCCGAAGGTTCCGCTTTGCAGACTAGGGGTGATGGATGGCAACAAAGCATAAATGGAACCCCCGGAAAGAGACACGCTGGTTTTTACAGTCCCTCAATACATACTTTTGTATTTCCTTTCAATACTTAAGAGCATCCAAGGCACGGTTTTCTTTCACCTCGTTCGGAATTTTTTTAAACTTTTTTGATTACTTTGTGCGAAAACCGCATAGGCGAAAGGGAAGTGCCCTTATCACCAGGTCACAAAGATAAGCATTTGGAAGACCCCCATGCCGCATAGGCGCCGTTCGAATGCATTATTATGTGTAACCTGATGTAAGCTATGGATATTGAAATATACCAAGCATCATGAACACCCCTTTTTAGTTATGCCATCCCCACAGCAGTGCGTATATGTTATTTCATGTATAGCAATATTGAGCAGAGATTCTTTTTTTCGGGAGCCCCACATAATTTCTTCAAAACAATGCAGCTTTGTGGGACAAACGGGTCTGTCTCTACTGTCCCAGGGCCTGTCCCCGTTTGCCCCAAGTCCGATCCGTGCGGCTATTCCTCAGACCGGATGGGCACGCCCAGCGCACAGACCACCAGCATGACGATGCCTGCGCCGACGGTCGGCAGGATCGTGTACCATTCTGGAATCCAGGATGTAAAGCCCGAGGCAAAACCAGATCCCAATACCAGCCCGCCCATAAGAAGCATGGTTGAGATAACGATGCCGCATGCCGCAAACGCGCGTGTTTGCCGTTTGCAGAACAGGCTCGTGACCAGTGCCGCGAGCACCCAGCTGCCTAAAATGCACCAGGTCTGCGCCTGCTGGAGGATCGCGATCAGGTTTTTCTGGACATCGAGGTTCGAGATGCTCCAGAACTCCCATGCATTCCAACCCATAAGGGAAAACGAGCCGAAGGAGGCAAGCGCCAGGCTGACCAAGATTGCCAGCGCCACATTGGCAAGCGACTCCTTGACGCCCAGGAAGAAGCCTATAAGCAGCGGCGAGACCTGGTTGAAGCCGAATGACCCGGCGAGCACTGGCAAAAGCGCGGTGTTCGCCTGGGCGTTTCCGCGCCTGCCAACAAAAAACCACCAGACAGCGCTGCATACAACCAGCAGAATCCCAATGACATATGCCTCATTGCTGATAAGTGCTGCGGCAAGCGCCAGCAGACCCAGGAACGACCCCAGATGCGGCTTCAGGATGGCCGCGACCACCAACAATGCGAAAAAGCCCCAGAAGACCCAGCTTGCCCACCCGCCTGCCACGACGATATTCGTGAGCGACACGAATCCGAGCAAGGCTACGCTCAGGGCATTCCATACCCGTGCCCCCACAACCTGCCCCTTGCCGCTGAAACGGTCGAAGAACCCTACCCGCTCGGCCGATTCGCGTTCGTCTTCGAAGTCCTCACGTGCCTGGCCTACCATCTGGGCAAGCTCTTTATGGCCGCGAACGGGATTGCCTAGGAAACGGTCAAGCTCTTCGGCGAAATCGGTGACGTTGTCGTAGCGCTCCTCGCGTTCGGGATCGAGCGCGTAGAAAAGCACGTCATCAGCTTCGGGATCGAGGTCGTCCCGGCAAAGGGACGGCAAGACCAGTTCCGCATCTTCTATCGCTGCCTCTGCCTGGTCGAGGTTCGGAGCGAACAAGGGGTTCTCGCCGGTGAGCATCTCGTAGGCAACGCTTGCGAGCGCCCATTCGTCGCAACGGGCGTCGAGGCTTTCCTGCCGCATCTGTTCAAGCGGCATATAGCCGATCGTGCCGCCTCCTGCAGCGCCAAAGCCTGCGGCATCGGACAGCGTGGCCAGGCCGAAATCGGTGACCTTAACCTGACCTTGCCGATTGACCAGGATGTTGTCTGGCTTTATATCAAGGTGAAGCACCTGGTTGTCGTGTGCGACCTCGAGGGCATGGGCAATCGAGTCGAAGATGGCGGTGATGGCATCGATTGAAAGCTCAGCCCCGAACTCCGCAAGAAGCTCGGTGAGCGTCAAGCCGTCGACGTACTCCATGATCAGGTATGCCGCCCGGCCTTGGACTTCGAAATCGTAGACGCCGACGATGTTGGCATCGGTAAGCATGGCCGCAGTCCGCGCCTCATCGAGGCCAGGAAGGTTCTCGAAGTTCGGAGGGGCTTCGGCGGGCGCGTCTTCATAAGGGTTCTGAAAATCCGGCACAGGTGGGCGGTTTTTCAAGGCGGCCTGGACTATATCGGATTCACTGAGCTGGATGCATTTTATCGCCACCCGGCGCTGGATGCGCGTGTCCCAGGCAAGCTGCACCGTGGCAAAACCTCCGGATCCAGCTTCCGAAATGGGGCGGTATCTGTTCAGTATCAGCCGGTCTTGCACGGCATGGCCTTCCTTTGCTTCGATTAATTGATGATGAAGAAAGCCTTTTCGAGGGCCAAAGCGCAGTTTACTTCGGTTCTCATGGGTGTAGTTTATCGCATTTTATATTTTCAGGCACTATCGCAGTGTTTCCTGGCGGTTTTTCTTGCCAAGCCATAATATCTGGAGTATCATTTTCACTCGCTGTCGCACGTGCGGGTGTGGCGGAATTGGCAGACGCGTACGGTTCAGGTCCGTATGGGGGCAACCCCGTGAAGGTTCAAGTCCTTTCACCCGCACCAAAAATACCAGATAACCGCAGGTTATCTGGTATTTTTGATTCCGGTGGAAGGCGCGAAGCTGCACCGAAGGTTCATTGCGGCTGTACGATTTCATCGGACAGCCGCAACAGCGAGGGTCAAGGCTTGCGAAGCAACCGCGAAGCGGCTCGGCCTTGATGCGAGCTAACCCTTTCACCCGCACCAAAATACCTGATAAACCGTCTATTTTTTGACAATCTATTTCGTGTTATAGGATATTATTATATTGGGTGTATATCCCTCTGAGTTTGCTGCGACTATTTCTTTTAAGGTAACGTGCTCATTTCTGTATCTTGCCCTACTCTTTTCTCCCTCAAATCGCATTGAGTTTTGTGGGCAGTTTTGGGTGCATGCGCCGCAACGCATGCAATTATTGAGGAAAATCGGCCGCCCTTCAATCTGTTTTTCCATATTGTAATTAGCGATGCTGTTGTCAACCATGATAGTGCTATTTGTATAGGAAAAATCAATTCCGTTGTCTTGGCCACGTCGAACCGAGCGCGATCTGCTAACCGACTGCCTTATTCCTATTTGTAAAGCACTATGTTTCAAAAAGTACTTGGAAACACGTAATAATGCTATAAAACACGCTATATTATACGCTTGTTTTCAAGCATGTTTTTTGATACAATAAGCATGCCGCAAAACTAAAGAAAGGGTAGCGCTATGGCTATAAAAACAGTAAGTGCAGTTGATGCGCGTGCCAACTTCTCTAAAATCGGTGCTGCTGTAGCAAAAACCGGTGAATCCGTAACGGTATTCAAAAATTCCAAACCCTGGCTCGTTATCAGCCCAGCAGAGATACCCAACGATGAAACCGTAGCAGCAATTGAAGACACCCGTGCGGCGGCAGCAGATCCGTCAACGACGCGCTTTAGTAATTTTGAAGACATGATGGCCTCACTTAAGGCCGAAGTCGATGCTTAAAACGAGCTTTCGACCTGTATTTGTTCGAGACATGAAAAAATGTGTTAAAAAGCATCGAGATATGAGTCAGATAGAAAAAGCCATGAAGGCTGTCGCCTTTTCAGATGAAATTAAAATCCCCGATGCGTTCAAACCCCACCAGCTTAAAGGACAATGGTTGGGTGTATGCGAGCTTCATGTTGGGGGCAGACAAAGCGATTGGCTGCTTCTTTATGAAGTTATTGAAGATACGGCGTATTTCATTAGAACAGGCTCTCACGACGAATTGTTCTGATGCGCCTTGATGCATGGACAATGTGTTCGATTGTGAGTTGTCGAAACGTGTAATTTGGGATGAGTTAGCTTACCGACTGCCACGTTTATGCTGCTCAAATGCTACCTTTCAAAAAGTCCTACGCCGACACCGCACTACAGCGGTCTGATTAACTAGTAATCTGTAAACCGGGTAGAAGAACCGTGGTCTTTTGTTAGTCCGCACCTCTCGCATTCAACCCAGGTTTCCCTGTCTTCCGTCGTGCTGTTGAGCTTTGTTACGCGCTGTCTGTCTGCGAAGGAGTGGTTTTCCGTTTGGCACTGCGGGCATACGCATGAAACCTTCTCACCGATTTCGGAAATTACCTCGGTCAGCAGCGGAGAAGCGCTCCCGCCTGCTGGGTGCACTGTTGTACCAAATACTATGATTGAGCATTTATATTTGGAAAGTTATCCCTTTCTTTTGTCATACAGAAGGTTGAGGAGGCCGCATAAAACCATCTTTGGCATCACCATACGATGTGACTCTTGGCTACAACGCAGCAACATTTTTTGAGATTTGCTCAAGTCGTTCTGCTATCCAAACCTTGATCACTGATTGACGGGTGACTCCAATACGCTGAGCCTCCTTATCAAGAGACTCAACCATCCAGGAGGGGAAGTCAACGTTGACTCTTTTTGATTCCAGGTTCGGCTGGCGGTCAAAAACTATGGCACCGACCTGATTCGCAACGGCGAAGAGGCGAAGGCCGACATGGATGCTTTTCTGATCCGGCAGAAAGAACGTTTTACCTGCAAGTCATGCGGAGGCACAATCGACCAGCACCATGGTTGTTGTAGCGAATGCGGAAAGCCAGCTCACCTGCAAAGATAGGCTTTGGCCTTGCTCCAAGGCCTAGAACGGGGCATCATGGGGGGGCCGGCTCCACCAGGCAATGGCCGGCGCATTTTCTCAACTTAACGGCGTTTGATGTTCCGAATGTGGAGAGAATGTTACAGAATTTTTTCCAGTAACAACTATGTTATCGTGCGTAGCATGAACACCAACGAACAAGCACCACACACAATCAACCAGAAGATCCATTTATTGTTTGAGCATGTTATATTCAGGGCGACCTGCCCCAACTTTTGGAAGCGGGTTATCACCTATACATTGCTCATGGCAGTGGTGGGCCATCTTATCGAGAACTTCTATACCGGCATCGGCTTCTTTCTCGGCAGCTTCTCGGCCGACCATCCCAACTACGTTGATATATGGCTCTGCCCCCTCAAGCCGATGTGGGTGTATTCCCTTTGCACGATCTTCTTCTTCTTTATCATCATTCCCTTGAAGGAATGGATACACAAGCGGCTGCGCTCGAAGACCCTCAATGTGGCTGCAGTCTTCGGCTCCGCCTTCCTCATCACCTTCCTCACCGAGCTTATTATGGGCCTGCTCTTGAATCAGCCTGATGAGTTCGGGGTATACCCGCTTTGGGATTTCACGGGCTACAATCTGACGGTCATGAATCAAGCGTATCTGGTGAACGACTTCTTCTATGCGATTCTGATAACCGTCTGCGCCTTCTTTATCTTCCCCCTGCTTGAGCGCCGCATGGCCCAAGTGCGGCCGCGCGTGCAGACCATCACCATGGCGTGCTCGGCAGCTTTCGTGGGCGCGCTTTTTGTCTGGTACCTGCCCACCTATCTTGAGCCTTGGCTCGGCTAGCCGAGAATCGGGGACAGTCCCCTTTTCTCGGTTTCATGGAATGCTGCCTCTCTCATCCCTCCCTGAGCTTTATATCAGTTGAGTAATGGTTTTGTTGCAGCGCTGCCCCCTTGCTATACGATGGGCTGGTTGATTTCGGGAACCGCCCTTGACGGGCAGGCCGCGTGAGAAAGGGCAGACAATGAGGCCGAAGTACGGCACATGGATAAAGACGAAGAGAATCGTATTGTTCCTGCTGCTTTTTGCCTGCCTGCTTGCGGCTGGTGTTTTCATCGAGAACATATACTTCAAGATTTTGCTTATCGTCACCTCAATCCCCTTTGGATATGTGGGCTTCCTCCTTCTGCTCAGCTACCGGGCCCTCTCTGAGAGCGGCGGCAACTACCAAGAGCTCGTCCACAATGCCATCGCCAGCAGAGTGCCTGCTCAAGACCGTGCCGACGTGCTTGATATCGGTGCGGGCAGCGGCTCGCTTTCTATCAAGGTCGCCAAGAAAGGCAAAGGCTACCTGGTCAAGGCAATCGACTACTGGGGAAGCGATTGGGAATACTCGTTGCAGCAATGCATCGAGAACGCGACTATAGAATCCGTAAACGATCAGGTCGAATTCATCAAAGCATCCGCCTCGGGCCTGCCTTTCGAAGACGAGGCTTTCGATGTGGTCGTCAGCTGCCTGACCTTTCATGAAGTAAAGGATACGGAAAACAAGGCCCTCGTCCTATCGGAGGCGCTGCGCGTTTTGAAACGCGGCGGACATTTTGTGTTCTTCGACCTGTTCCACGACGAAAAACTGTTCGGCAACTTTGACAGGCTCATCGAGGGCCTGCAAAAAGACCATGTGGAAATCACCGAGGCGGCATCGTATAAAGAGCTTTTCCCCAGCTCGCCGAAAATCCTTTTCCATAAAAAGGTTCTCGGACATGGCGTGCTGATGTCCGGGGAAAAACGATAAGGCAAGGCCACGTATGCCCAGCCGAGGTTCTCTCAAAGGAGGAGATGGGAATGGCAGACAACAAGAGCTTGACCGCTGACCAACGCAACGCGCTTTTCGAGGTGTTGAAAACACGCTTCGAGGAAAACGAGAAACGCCATGAAGGAATTGCCTGGCCGGAGGTACAGGCGCGGCTTGAGGAAAACGAAAAGGCGCTCTGGTCCTTAAGTGAAATGGAGCAGACCGGCGGCGAACCGGACGTCGTCTGCCTCGACGAGCAAGAAGGCAGCTTCGTGTTCTTCGACTGTTCGGCAGAAAGCCCTGCGGGTCGACGCAACCTTTGCTATGACCAGGAGGCCTTAGATGCTCGGAAGCGCAACAAACCGGCAGGCAGTGCTCAGGGCATGGCCGCTTCGATGGGCATCGAATTATTGGATGAAAGCCAGTACCGCTTCCTGCAAGATTTGGGGGGCTTCGATTTGAAGACCTCAAGTTGGATAGCGACGCCAAGCGAGATAAGGGCACATGGCGGAGCAATATTCTGCGACAGAAGGTACGACCATGTTTTCGTATACCACAACGGCGCAGAGTCCTATTACTCAAGCAGGGGTTTTCGCTCCGCACTTAAGGTCTAGCAGACAGCAACTGTGCAGGGTCGGTGAGGCAAGGGCCAGCCTGACTGCACAGGGACGAGGCCCTTGCATGCGCTTTTCGGTGCGCAAAAGAGCCTCTTCCCTGTGCACACTCGCTGAAAAGCATGTGCCCCAAGGGGCTCGCGCCTTCGCGTGCTATGTCCCCTTGCGCACCAGCATTCTTGATCCCTATACTACTATGTGATACTATATAGCAGTAGTCAGTATTACTTACTACCAACAAGCGGATGCTGGCTCCCTTTTGGGGCCGAAAAGAGGTGACGGCGCTGGAAAACATTACGGAAATGATGAAGGGCTTGCTGGAAGGCTGTGTCCTTGAGATCATCAGCCGCGAAGAGACCTATGGGTATGAGATCACGCGACGCCTCAATGCGCTCGGGTTTGCCGATGTCGTAGAGGGAACGGTCTACACCATCCTCGTGCGGCTCGAAAAGAACCAGCTGGTAGACATCGAGAAAAAACCGTCCGATCTTGGGCCCCCTCGCAAATTCTACAAGCTCAACGAGGCAGGCCGCGACGAATTGAAGCATTTCTGGGAAAAATGGAAGTTCGTCTCGACCAAAATCGACCAACTCAAAGAAGATCGACCATAGAAAAGGGTTGGCACGAACAAATGTTTCACGTGAAACATTTGGGGCCGACACCCCTTCCGCACACCAACGAAGAGCGCTGCAGGGCAGCAGAACGGAGAGCGACATGTCTGATTTTTTCAACGACTACTTCAACATCAAAAAGATGATGGAGGAGAAAAAGGAATACCGCGAGGCAATGGCGCGGGTCAAGGCCTTGCCCGACGACTACCAGTTCGTGTTCGACAAGATCCAGAAATACATGTGGTCTTTCGGGGCGGGAAGCGGCTACGACATGATGAAGGTCCAATACGACCTGATCGAGCTTTTCGAAGCCGGTGCGGCAGACGAAAAGCCCGTCCTCGCGATCACCGGCGAAGACGTGGCGTCGTTTGCCGATGAGCTACTGCGCAACGCACGTACCTATACCGAAGACCGTCGCGAGAAACTCAACCGCGAGATCATGAAAAGGCTTGGGAACAAGGAGCAATAAGATGAAGGACTTCGCGATAACCGCAGAGGATTTGAAGAAATCGTTCAAATCCATCGAGGTTCTGAAAGGCGTGGGCTTCCAGGTGGAGCGCGGTGAGATATTCGCCCTGCTGGGGTCTATC
>JAVBQH010000132.1:0-4783 GCA_031549175.1 Raoultibacter sp. | reverse complement strand
GAGGGCCCGTTTGGCAAGCCCGGCCACCTTGTCGAAGGTGGCCCCAATGCCGATGCCGATGACCAGGGGCGGGCAGGCGGACGGCGCCTTTTCCATAACGCAGCGCAATACCTGCTCGACGACGCCTGCGCGGCCGGCACTCGGCTCGAGCATGACCACACGGCTCGCATTGTCCGAGCCGCCCCCTTTGAGCATGATGTGCAGGCGCGCCGTCCCGGGGACCTCGCTTGTGTGGAGCTCGCAGAATGCCGGGGTGTTGTCGCCGGTGTTGCTGCGGTCGAACAGGGCGTCTCGCACGACCGACTTCCGAAGGCGGGCGGCTTCGTATGCGGAGGCGACCGCCCCGTCCACCCTAGAGAAGATGTCGCCCGAGATGCCGACATCCGGTCCGATCTCCAAACAGACCCAGACGGTGCCGGTGTCTTGGCAGATAGGCACCTGGTCCTCGCGCGCGATCCTCGCGTTCTCGATCAACTGGTCGAGAACGGCCGCGCCGCGCGGGTCGGTCTCCTTCTGGCGGGCGAGGTAGAGCCCCCGCTCGATGTCGGCCGGCAGCTCCGACGATATAACCGGTATGGCTTTGCCGACTGCGTCTGCAATTTCTTGTGCTTGTAGGATCCGGGTCATCTCTTCACCTTATGCGCGGTCGTATCAGTTCAAGGCCTCGAGGCCGGCCCGCACGCTCGCCGCAGATGCCTGGAGGGCTTCGAGCTCGGTCTTATCCAGGTCGAACTCGACGATCTCCTCGACACCGTTTTTCCCGAGGCGGGTGGGGATGTTCATATAAAGGCCGTCGATGCCGTATTGCCCGTCGATGTAGGAGCAGACGCTCATCACCTCGTTGCTGTCGGTGAGGATCGCCTCGACCATCTTTGCGATGGATGCTCCGGGGGCGTAATAGGCAGAACCGGTCTTCAGGTGCGCGACCACCTCGGCGCCGCCTTTGACCGTGCGCTCGACCACCTCGGCGACATCGGCGTCGCTCATAAGCTCGGTAATCGGCGTGCCCGAGACCGTGGTGAAACGCGGCCAGCATACCATGCCCTCCCCATGCGCGCCGAGCGCCCAGGCCTCGACCTCGGTCGGGTCGCAGCCGAGCTTTTCGCATACGGCGAAGGACATGCGGGCGCTGTCGAGTACGCCTCCCATCCCCATCAGACGGTCTGTAGGAAGCCCCGACAGCTTGTAGGCCAGGTAGGTCATGACGTCGAGCGGGTTGGTCACGCAGATGTAGAGGGCATCCGGCGACACGGCCTGGGCCTCTTTGATCACCGAAGACATGATGCCGGCGTTGACCTCGAGCAGGTCCTCGCGCGTCATGCCGGGTTTGCGTGCAATGCCTGCCGTGATGACGACGATGTCCGAGCCGGCGGTCTCGCGGTAGTCGTTCGTTCCGATGACCTTGGAAGAGAAGCCCTCTATCGAGCGCAGGTGCATCATGTCAAGGGCCTTGCCCTGGGGCAGGCCCTCTACGACGTCGATCACGACGATGTCGGCGACGTCTTTACTGGCCAGGATGTGTGCCGCGGTTGCTCCAACGTTTCCCGCTCCGACGATGGTTACTTTTGGCATGGCTTCCTCTTTCGTTGCTTCTTCTCGTGCGTGGGCTTTTCCTTAACATACCATTCTAAGCCTTTGCCTTCCCCGCCTTCTTGGCCGCCGGTTTTTTGGCGGCAGTTTTCTTGCCTTTGGCGGCTTTGGCCGCCTTCTTTTCCTCTGCCTCCACCTTTCCGGGGCACTCGAAGTTCGGGCAGAGCTTCCAAGGGCCTCGGTTGGTCGTGACGATCACCAGGGGCGCCTCGCAATGCTCGCAGGACTCTTCCGTGGCCGTCAGGGCGCCGGTCGCCGGAAGGGGGTATCCCGTGTTGCACTCCTCGTGGTTCTCACAGCGGATGAAGCGTTTCAGGGTGCGGGGGTTTTTCTGGGCGATCAGCTTGGCCTTTTTCCCGTTCGCCTTGCACACCGGGCATTCCCCCACCTCAAGGTCGGGCTCGTAGTTGGTCGGGCATGCCGGGTCGATGCAGGCGATGCGCGGCTTTGACCGAAAGGCGGTCACCTTGATCTGCGGCATACCGCAGGTGGGGCACATCTCCTCCTGTGATTCGATCTTGCCCTTCGGCAAGGGGTAGGTCACGTCGCAGTCAGGCCAGCCCGAACAGCCGATGAACATCGACCGCGTCTTGGCCGAGGCCCGAAGCTGCAGGTCCTTCCCGCATTTGGGGCATTTCCCGACGTAGGCGTCGGCAGCCACCGCATCGGCAAGCGCCTCGTTTATCTCGTCGGAATGGGGCATGAGGCTGTTAAGCTCTTCAAGCAGGAGGTTGCGCGAGTCGGTTACGACCGCGTCCTTTGAAGTCGAGCCGGCGGCGATGCTGTCCATCTTGGCCTCGAGCTCGGCCGTCATTTCCGGATGGGTGATATGCGGTGCGAACTTGTCGAGCGCATCGATGACGGCGATGCCCAGCTGTGAGGGCTCGATCGGGTCGTTTTGGACGTACTTCACCGTATAGAGGCGCTCGATGATCGAGTGGCGCGTCGACTTCGTGCCGAGGCCGAGCTTCTCCATCTCCTGGATGAGGCGGCCTTGGGAGTAGCGGGCGGGCGGCTCGGTCTGCTTCTGGGTGCAGGTTGCCCCTTCGAAATCCACCGTCTGGCCCTGTTCGAGCACAGGGAGCTGCTCGTCCTTCTTCAGGCCGTAAGGGTATATCTCGCGGAAGCCGGGCTCGACCAGCACATCGCCGTGGGCGACGAAGGTCTCGCCAGCCACGTCGAGGCCGAGCTTGGTGCCTTCCACAACCGCACCTTCGGAAAGAGTCGCTAGAAAGCGGCGTACCACCAGGTTGTAGAGCTTGAACTCAGCGGGCGGCAGGGAGTCGGTCGTAGCGATGTTCGTCGGGTGGATAGGCGGGTGGTCGGTCGTCTCCTTCTTGCCGCGCGTAGCCGTAAGCGGGCCTTTTGCGAGGAGTTTTCGGCAATAGGGTTCGTAGGCGGGATTGCCCATGAGCCGTTTCACGGTGCCCTCGAGGTCGAGCGAGGCCGGGTAGACCGTGTTGTCGACGCGGGGGTAGCTGATGTAGCCGTCCATATAGAGGCTCTCGGCTATACGCATGGTACGCGCCGGCGACAGCCCCTCCGATGCCGCGGCCGTCATGAGCGATGTCGTGTTGAAGGGCGCGGGCGCGGCGATATTGCGCTTCTTCTTGTCGATCGAGGCAAGTTTTGCGCTCGTCTCGCCTTTCACTTTTGCCATAACGGCATGCGCCGCTTCCTCCGATTTGAAGCGGGCCGTCTCATGGCCGGCCTCGAAGGGGGCGCCGTCGGCATTGAAGGCGCCTTTGATGACCCAGTAATCCTCGGGTACGAAGGCCATGCGCTCGCGTTCCTTCGCGACGATCAGGGCCAAGGTCGGCGTCTGCACACGCCCGGACGAACGGACATTGCCATAGCCGGCGAATTTCACCAAGGTGAGGTAGCGGGTCAGCACAGCACCCCAGATAAGGTCGATGTCTTGGCGCGACTCGCCCGCGCTTGCCAAATCGGTGTCGAGCTCGACCAGGTTGTCGAAGGCCTGTGTGATCTCCTCTTTCGTGATTGCAGAATACCGGGCGCGGGAAACCGGCGCCGTGGAGTTCACCTCTTTGATACACGAAAGCGCGTCGGAGCCGATGAGTTCGCCTTCGCGGTCGAAGTCGGTGGCGATCACCACGCTGTCGGCCTTCTTCGCAAGGTTTTTCAGGCTGCGGATGATCTCTTTTTCCTTCGGCAGCTTCTCGATAGGCGCATAGACGAGGTAGGGCAGCGCCTCCATCTTCCAGGCCTTGAGCTCTACGCTGTCGGGGGTGAAGGGCTTCTTCTTCTTGAAGGGGGGCTTGGGTAGCGCGCTGGGCAGCTTTACCGGGACGGCCTCGCCGTCTTCGGTGACGCCGAGCCATCCTTTTGATTTCTTGTAGGTAAGTGTGGGGGTGAAGTCGGGTTCCAGGATGTGGCCTTTCAGGCCGATGGTCACCCATTCCTCCCCGTCGATGTCGAAGCGGTAGACGGGCGTCGAATAGACCTTGTCCACCTCAGGCTTGCCGATTCCTAAGAGGTCGGCGATTTTTTGGGCCGCGATGTTCTTCTCGGTAACAACCAGTTTCACGCGGTTCCTCCTTAATAGTCTTCACACGGTGCCCCATGCTTTATTAACGTGTGCGGGGATCCTGCAGCAAGAAAAAGTGACCATCCCTGTTTTCTCGCTTCACTCGAACAACAGTTTGTAAGCATACACGATTTTCGCGGGCAAAGCCAAAATTTTACGCCCTCCTGCAAAATATCCCCTCTACTTCGGCAAACCGATGGACCCCCTTGTATCGCCCCGTCGAAATGAGGAGTTTCTTTGACCGGTTTTTGCAGAACTCATAGAGATAATGTCTTGTCCGCTTGAAGAGCAAGCGCAGGTTCGATGAAGTTGGCGGGAATCTGATCAAGTCTTGTAACCTCATAGACGGATCAGCCGCCGAATTGAGGTATACAGAAACCAATATTCGGCCTATTGCAAACAGCAGCAACAACGCACTAGAGACAAAACACGAGACACACGACAAAATGCACCACCGGCGGCATCCGCAAAAATTGAATAGATGAGGGCAGTCACGCTGTCCCAGGGGCGCCACTCAAAATGAGTGGCGTTTGCTTTTGGGGCGCGAGACGGTCAGCGGCGGGACGGGGGCGGGGCAGAGGGGACAAAAAGGGCTGCCCCCCCACTCCCGCCGCGGACCCCAGATACAAGCTGGGGGTGGCCGTC
>JAVBQH010000081.1:0-5323 GCA_031549175.1 Raoultibacter sp. | reverse complement strand
CAACGAAGGTAGGCGGCACCCCAGAAACGGGGACCGTCCCCATTTCTCGGGTGCGGGGCGGAATACCCGAGAAAAGGGGACTGTCCCCGTTTCTCGGTGTGGGGCAGCCGCGCTTCGTGCCTACGACAGGATATCGAGGATTTCGGCAATGCTCTGACAGGTGAAATCCGGGTGCAGCCCCTTGAGCTCTGCCTCGGAAAACATCCCCCATAATGCCGCCGCTGTGAGGCTGCCGGCACCTCTGCCTGCCTGGATGTCATAGGGGCTATCCCCTATGTAGAGGCAGTGTTGGGGGGCGGCGCCTACAAGCTCGGCTCCGTACCGCACCGGTTCAGGGTCGGGCTTGGGCCGCTTCACGTCATCGGAGCCCACCACATGGCTGAAGTAGGCGTCGAGGCCGAAGAGGCGAAGCCCCTTCATCGCGGCCGCATGGCGTTTCGACGTGACGACCGCCAGGGGATAGCCGGCAAGACGCAACGCCTCCAAGGTCGCTTCTGTTTCGGGGAAAGGCTTCGCGAGCTCGTCATGCCTGATCGCATTGTATTCGCGGTATACGCGGAGGAGCTCTTCGTATTGGGATTCCTCGTCCGTGAAATCCCGCATCTGGACCGCCAGGGGCTGTCCGACTTTGCACATCAGCCGGTTGTCGGGCAGGTCCTTGCCCAACACCTCCCGTACCGCATGCTGCATCGAGACAAGGATGAGTTCGTACGTATCGATCAGGGTGCCGTCGAGGTCGAACAGCACCGCATCGACCACAGGGGCTTTCGGGTCTAGCGGACCTCCCGGCACCTTCAAGGCCTCAACCATGTTTCAGGCCTAGCCGAACAGGCTGTCGAAGTTGCCCAGGGCGAACGTGCCGCTCTTGGAGCTGCGGCGTGCGAAGGCCATGACCTCCGCGGCCGAGTCAAGCGACAGGTCTTTCTTTTCTCCGGTTCGGCGGTACTTCAGCTCGACGCTGCCTGACTTGAGGCCGCGTTTGCCTACGATCACCTGTACCGGCCAGCCGACAAGGTCGGCGTCGGCGAACTTCACCCCGGCGCGCTCGGCGCGGTCGTCGATGGCCACCTCGATCCCGAGCTCGGCGAGTTCTGCCGCTATTTTTTCTGCTGCGGGCTGCACCTGCTCATCACCGACCTCAAGCGGGATGACGCAGACCTGTGCCGGTGCGACCGTGGCCGGCCAGATGATGCCGTGCTCGTCGTTGTGCTGTTCGACGATGGCAGCAAGGGACCGGGTGACCCCGACGCCGTAGCAGCCCATTATGAAGTGCTGGTCGCTGCCGTCTTCGGCGTTGAAGGTGGCATCCATCGTGCGCGAGTACTTGTCGCCCAGCTGGAACACCTGCGAGACCTCGATCCCGCGCGCCCCTTCCAGTCGCGCCCCGCACTGCGGGCAGAGGTCGCCCGGCTTCACGATGACGATGTCGGCCCAGGCATCGACCTGGAAGTCGAGGCCTTGTTTCGCGCCTGTGAAGTGGTAGCCCTCCTCGTTTGCCCCGATAACCCAGCGCCCGATGGGGCGAAGGCTCTCATCGGCCACGACGCGCACGCCCTCTGGCAGCCCGACGGGTCCCATCGACCCTTTGAAGAGGCCTGCCGCAAGCATTTCGGCATCGGTGAGAAGCTCGAAGCCCGCAAGCGCGCGGGCTGCCTTGATCTCGTTGAGCTCGTGGTCTCCCGGGACGAAGAACACGGTGATGGCGCCTTGGCCGTCTTTTGCGGCAAGCGCCTTGACAGTCGAGGATTCGGGAATATCCAGGAAGGCGGCAAGCTCGGCGATGGTGTGGATGTCGGGCGTGGCGATCCGCTCGATGCCGTCTGCCTGCGTGTATTCCGTCGGCTCGACCACGCCTCGGCCGGCCTCCGTGTTGGCGGCATAACCGCAGCCGCAATACACCAGCTCTGCTTCGCCGGCTTCGGCAAGCGCCATGAATTCGGTGCTGACGCTGCCGCCGATCTGGCCTGAATCCGCCTCGACGGCACGCCACTCGAGTCCCATGCGGTCGCACATGCGCCCGTAGGCGCCGCTCATCTCGTCGTAGGTTTCCTGCAGCGATTCCTGGCTTTCGTGGAAGCTGTAGGCGTCCTTCATGATGAATTCGCGGCCACGCAGAAGGCCGAAGCGCGGGCGGATCTCGTCGCGGAACTTCACCTGGATCTGATAGAGGGAAAGCGGCAGCTCTTTATAGGAGCGCAGCTCGTTGCGGACGAGCGAGGTGACCAGCTCTTCGTGGGTGGGGCCTAGGCAGAAGCCGCGCTCGTGGCGGTCCTTCAGACGCATGAGCTCGGGACCATAGGCATCCCAACGGCCGCTCTCATGCCATAATTCCGCTGGCTGCAAGGCCGGCATCATGATCTCTTGCGCCCCGATGCCGTCCATCTCGCTGCGGACGATGGCCTCGACCTTTGCAAGCACCTTGTGCCCCAGCGGCAAGAAGGTGTAGACGCCGGAGGCGGTCTTTCTGATCATGCCTGCCCGAAGCAGGAGTTTGTGGCTTGCTATCTCTGCGTCGGCAGGGTCTTCCTTCAAAGTGGGAACGTAGAGCTCGCTCATACGTATGATGTCTGTCATAGTTTTCCAATCTCTTCCAATAAAGCATCCAGAATAGCGTCCTCGTTGACCTTGCGCAAGGTCTCCCCCTGGGCGAATATCACACCTGACCCGAGGCCGCAGGCGACACCGATGTCGGCATCTGCCGCTTCGCCGGGCCCGTTGACGACGCAGCCCATGACCGCCACCTTGATAGGCTTTTGCAGGTCTTGCAGGCGGTCCTCGACTTGTTTGGCAAGCGTGATCAGGTCGACCTGGCAGCGTCCGCAAGTCGGGCAACTGATCAGCTCTGGTGTGCGGCGGCGCAGGTCGAGCGCGGAAAGAAGCGTCCAACAGGCGCGTATTTCTTGGACCGGGTCGTCAGTCAGGGATATGCGCAGCGTGTCACCGATCCCCTGCTCGAGCAGGATGCCCAGCCCGCTTGCGGATTTGATTATACCCTGAAACAGGGTACCCGCTTCTGTGATGCCGATATGGAGCGGCACGCGGGGAATCTCTTTTGAGAGGATGCGGTAGGTGTTCACCGTGGTCATCACGTCGTGCGCTTTGGCCGACACCACAATGTCGGAAAATCCCTGGGTCTCGAAGTGGCGGACGTACTCGACGGCCGAGGCGCTGAGCTTCTCGGGGAGCGTCAGGTCGGTGCGCGCCTTCAAGGCCTCGTCAAGCGAGCCCGCGTTCACCCCGATGCGAATAGGTATCCCGGCGGTCTTGGCAGCGGCGATGATGTTGTTGGTCTTTTCAAGACCTCCTACGTTACCCGGGTTGATGCGGAGCTTCGCCGCCCCGCGCTGTGCCGCCTGGATCGCGATTTCGGCATCGAAATGGATGTCTGCCACCACGGGCAGCGGCGATTGCGCGCACACGCCTTCGAAGGCGTCGAGGCAGGCCCTGCGGGGGATTGCCATGCGGACCACTTCGCAGCCGGCCTTCGCCAGGCGGTTGATCTGGTCGAGGTTTGCAGCCACATCGTCGGCCGGGGCGTTGAGCATCGATTGCACCACGCAGGGCGCACCGCCGCCCAAGGGGACATCCCCCACCATGATACGGCGCGTGAGCTCATGGGGCGCAGGCGCGCCGCCCTTCGCCTTGCCACGGCCTAAAGGGGCGCCCGGCTGTGAGGCGGCTTTGCCTTCGCCTGGGGCTTCAGCCATCGCGTCACCAGTTCCCGAAGATGAAGCGTTGGACGTCCTGGCTCATCATCAGCACAAAAAATCCGATGAACAGGACAAGCCCGACGGCGCTGATATAGTTCATCACACGCGCGGAGACCAACCTGCGCGAGACCTTCTGGAAGACCTCGACGATGAAGCGCCCGCCGTCAAGGGGCGGGATAGGTATCAGGTTCATGATGCCAAGCGATACCGAGATCATGGCCATGAATGAAAGGAAGCTGACGAAACCCTGTTCGGCAGCTGATTTCGAAAGCACCGCGATGCCCATGACCGAGGTTGATTGGGAAACGGTCTCGGCTGCGGTGGCCGGGTTGAACAGCCCGATGACAGCGGTGACGACCATGCCGATATAGTTGAAGCCGGCGGTGATGGCGCGCCAGGGGTCGACGGTCATATGGCTGATCTCGCCGGTCTGGGTGTTCTGCACATCGAAGCCGATCACGGAATAGATCAGCACGAACACCAACATGGCGAAAAGCAGGTTCATGACGATGCCGGCAAGCAGGATGATGCTGCGCTTCCAGAAGGGGAGGCTGCGGTACTGCTGCTTGTATTCGCTGTCAAAGAGTTCTTGCGCGTCTTCGACTTCACGGGCCTCGCCCAGTTCGAACGAGCCTTTGACGGAGGGCGCCCGGTACGTGTTGTAGGTGTCGCGCTTCGCGGGCCCCGTGATGCTGCCCCAGTCGGTGAGCTCATCGAGGGCCTCGAAGGCCTCGTCATTTGAAATACCCAGTTCAAGTGCGACATCTTCCATGACCGCCGTGCCGTGCGACATGACGTAGGCGAGCACCTCTTTGAGATGGGGCTTTTGCTTGCCCGGCTCCATGCCGCAAATACGTGCGTAGCCGCCAAGCGGGATGGCGGTCACGCCGAAACGCGTGCCTCGCCAGGTGAAGCCCACACTTGGCCCGGGCAGGCCGAGCATGAACTCCGTGACGCGCACTCCGAACGCCCGTGCTGCGAGGTAATGCCCCGCCTCATGGATGAACACCAAGACGCCCAGCACGATGGTGGCGTACACGATCATCATAATAACGTCCATACATACTCCCTTATATAACGAACGACCTGCATGGATGTCTTTCCCGTGCCTTTGGCAACGAGGCATCCGGACACGCCATGGAGGTCGGCAAATTCCAGGGGCCTATTATAAAACGCCTGGCAAGAAGAAGGTATAGCGCCAGCAAATACTACATAGACGCTCCGATATTTACGCAGAAAGAGCACAAGGCGCAGGAATGGGACAGTAGGGACAGACCCTTTTTCTCATTTCTTGGCAAAGAGGTGGATGCGGGCGGTCTCGCGTGCCCAGGCGTCGAGCAGTTCAAGCTGGTCGAGGCTGTTTACCCGTGTGGTTGTGTGCTGCTCCATGACGGACTCGACGCACGCGGCAATACCTAAGTAGCTCGTCTCGTGCGCAAGGAAGGCGGCGACCGCGACCTCGTTGGCGGCGTTCATGACACAAGGCAGCGTGCCCCCCGCCTTCCCCGCTTCTTGCGCCAGCGCAAGGCAGCGGAAGGTGTCGGTGTCGGGGGCGGCGAAGTCCAAGCTGCCCAGCTGCCTGAAGTCGAGCGGCTCGACGGGGGCATCCCAGC
>JAVBQH010000029.1:0-4691 GCA_031549175.1 Raoultibacter sp. | reverse complement strand
CCTGGGTACGCACCTCGTTTGCCGTCTTGCCGAACGCCGCACGCTGCTCCTTCTCGATGCTTCCCATGGAGCGCAGGTGCCCGGTAAGCGTCCCCGACTTGCCCAGCACCCCAATACGCACCTGTTCGAGCGCGGCGGAATCAGCAGCCTGCGCAATGGCATCCAGGGTCTTTTCCCGTAAGGTAAAAAGCTCGTCTACAGTAGCCACCATACTTCCTTTCCTGTGGGACAAAAGGGGCTGTCTCTTGTGTCCCAACTTCCTATTCCCCTTGTGGGGAGCGGCCATAAAAAAACCTCTTCTCATCCTGTTTCCAAGGACGAGAAGAGGCTCTCGCGGTACCACCTCGGTTGACGGCGCGGCCGCCCACTCATAGTGCCCGATAACGGAGGCCGCCGGCAAAACCTACTTGTGTGACCGTGCCCGATGCCTGCGAGGTCTAGACTCAAGCCCCTGCATCTTTGCCGGATACCAGGCCTTTCTTCCTGGGATCCTGATCAACGTTCAGTCCCGCTGCTGGTGAAGGGAATCATCGCGCATGCTGCCGGGCCCTTTCAGCCGGGGGGCCCTTCTCTCTTGGCACCATGACCCGCAATGCTGTCTTCGTCATCGCATTTCGGTATTCATGTTGTAGCGAACGAGTATAACGCAAAGCGGCTACCCGTGCCAAGCAAAACCGGCGGCGCCGCCGGAAGGCGCATTGCCGCATCGTGGAAAACCGCTTCCTTGTGGGCGCGGGCTTTCCCGAAGCCGGCCTCGACAAGCCCCGCAACACGCGATGAAAGCTTTCGCGCCCTAGCACGAATAGCAGCGGATCCGCAGGCCACACGCTGGGTCAGCCGCGCCCTTGCATCGGCAAGGACCACAAGGGGGCTCAAGGCCCGGACGGCCTCTTTTTCATGACAGACAGCCCAAGACTCGTCGAACGTCTCGACGCGCGGGACAACCTGCTTCACAAACAGCTTCTTGATGAAGGGGTTGATGAAGAAATAACTGAGGACAAAGCTCATTGCCCATGAGAACGGCAGGGTGCTTAGGTAGCCGACCCAGGAAATGCCTTCAAGGCCGCCTTGCAGGATCAGCATCCTGAGCAGCGCGACATTCGTCCCCATCACGAACACATTGATCGCTGAAATGCTGAGGGACTTCTTCATCCCGTCAAGCCTAGGGGTGATACATGCTTTGACGATTCTATCGACCAGGGGATTTGCGATGAGCCAGCGTACACACGCTACAAGCAGGAAGGTCAGGGGGTAGAGGTAGCTCGCCGAGGCGAACTGCTCCCATGTGACCTCTGGTGTGTGGATGAACCAGTTGAACGTGACCGTCAGAGGGACTGAACAAGCCATCATCATAAACTGGAGCAGTGCCTTTTGCTTCCATTCCTTCGGAGCGCCGACTTTTCCTAAAATACAATCTTGATAACGTACGGTCTGTGCTTCTTCCATAACTAAAAAGGTAATTCGCCTCTTCCTCTAAATTCCTATGCCGGTAATGCGTGAGACGAAGGGTGCCCCCTCTGCCTCAAAATGCGATAACGCATGACGCGTCATCTGACCTGCTATTTTCTTAAAAATGATCAGGACATATCTCGACTATAGGCCTTTGAGAACAAAGCCCCCCGAACTACAAGGGCTCTTGACATTCACTTCGACTAATCTTGATAAGAGATTCAAGGAATCTTGACAACAGCTTCAAGCTTCCTGCGTCTTCGCAGCTTGAAGCAGGGAAAGCGGCAAAAAGGCCAGACCTCCTCGCACGCTTCAGATACCCGCCATCTCGTATTCGAGGTAGTCGGGCTTGTAGATGCGAACAAACTCCTCGGGCGTCAAGGCAGCCACCGGGGACTGCAAGAAATCCCTTTTGTTCCTTGTAATGATGAAGTCGATCCCATGGCGCTTTGCCGAGTGCGCAATAAGGGCATCTTCGAAATCGCCCATCTTGCTTGCAAGGGCCTGCCTGCAGTCCGATTTCGTGACATCAAGTGTGTCGAAGACGCTCATGAGCGTCTCCAAGGTCTTTCGCGCCTCGTCTTTGCTCATGTACTTCCGTGCTGACAGCACATAATTGATATTCATCAACGCAGTTGCCGTCACATACGGATAGAATCCCTTGTTGAGCGTTACGTCGAAAGAAGAGAACGAGGCAAGGAAATCTTCGGTTTTGCCCCATATATCGATGATTGCATCGCAGTCAAAAAGTATTTTCATACCCTGACACCAGACCTGACTTTGCGCATAAGGCGTTCGGTGCGTGCCTTGTCGAGATCGATGTCGGAAGGCAGGATCCCAACTAAGGACTCCATAGCCGCCCTCCGTCTTTCAACATCGGCCTTCTTCATCCGTTTTGAATCGACAGCAAAATCCGGGAGCTCCTGGTTTTCCTCAAGATAGCCGAAAAGGTCGCGTACCAGATCAGATACTGAGACCCCTTCTCGCTCAAGCACTTGCAAGCCACGTTCTTTAAGCTCCTCAGGCAACCGCACATTCAAAGTTGCCGTACCCATAGCGCCCCCTTTCTCCGATGGCTTGATTATATAAAACTGCATTACGTAATGCAACTACAACTGAAAACCTGTATAGCGCTTGCCGTCTTTCGGAAAAAACTGTCGATTCCGTCCACGCTCGTAGAGCGGGGGTAGAAGCGGGGGGTGCGCTTTTGAGAACCGTTGCCGGGCTAGGCGTGGCCGGCACCTTTTTTGTCCAGCTGGGGCGAGTGCTCCTGCACGCATCTGCGAAATGCGCCCACCTGGTCGATCGTCAGCCCTACCGCCTTCGTCATGCGCTTGCCGCCGGTAAAGCTCTCGGTCTCCACAGGCTTTCTGAATACAATCCAGCAGTTGGGAGCGCCCATCATGCCCAGGTTTACCGTCTCCTTCTTCGAGAGCCCAGGATCAGCAGTACCAATACTTTCGACTGCGTCAAGCGGGATACGGGCTGAAAAGAACATCCCCGAGTTAAGGTTGAGGGTGTCTGCATCCACCAAAATAGGACGGAGCACGGTAGCCCTCATTTGGCCTAACAACCAGAATGCGAAGTAGACCGAGATGATCGTAACAACCAGGGCAATCTCAGGGCTCCAAAGCGAGATCAGGACATGCATGCCGACAAGCTCAACCACCATGACACCGAGCATCACCGCCATCACCGCAAGATAGCTGCTTTCCTTGTAATAGGTAAAGGGCGTGGCCCCCTTTGGGATCACGGGTTTTGCACGCCACGAGAAAAAGGCATAATAGAATGTGGTGAACTCAAGGCTTACGAGCTTGGCAGCGCGGCGGTTCCGGGTCAGCTCGAAAAAAGTTGGGAACGCCCAGTTTGCCGGGTCAGACGATCTCTTCTTCGCAGCAAGGAACAGCTTGGCAAAACGCGGGACCTCACGGATTGCGATAAGAGCCTCGACCACAACGGTGACCGCAGTAAGCACCGCGACCGCTGTGAGGTCTTGCGGCTGGGCGACAAGCATGACCACCGCATCCCCCAACCAGATAACCGGCAGGATATATAGCGGACTCAACTGGTATTTCCTTACGATGCAGAAGTAGAACAAGGCAGGAATGAAAACCATGAGGTCGAACGGAAGGGCAAAAGACGCCACAACGTCTCGATAACCCGGGGAGACCAGCAAGACTGCAAGAACCCCGGCTACATAGAGCTCAAGCACCACAAGGAAGAAGACTATGACGCGGTATTTTGAAGAGGCGTTGTTCATCTCGTTCCCTCCTCCAATCTGTGCTTTCGCTGCCTTGGCCCGGGCCCCATGACTCAGGAAGTGTCTGCCGATACGAGCAATATAGCATGCAGCCGCCTTCTTTGGGCAGGACTTTGTATGATTGGGAAGCCAAAGGTAGAAAGCAAACGCGCGATACGCTAATCTGATCAAGACAGGGGGAACAAGAAGGGATCGAGAAAACCATGGCTGACAAGCTTGACTTCAAGAAAGCCTATAAGGGCCTCTATATGCCTAAAAGCAAGCCGGACATCGTCGAGGTGCCGCCAATCCCCTTCATCATGGTTGAGGGCGCAGGCGACCCCAACATAGGAGGCGGTGCATACGCCCAAGCGATGGAGGTTTTATACGGCCTTTCCTACACTATCAAGATGTCGAAGATGGGCGGGAATGCACCCGCCGGCTATTTCGAATATACCGTGGCGCCGCTCGAGGGGCTCTGGTGGCTTGAGGATTATCGTTTCAGCGGCGATCCGATCCTCGACAAAAGCAAGTTCACCTGGATATCCATGATCCGCCAGCCCGATTTCGTCACCTGTGAGGTCTTTGGCTGGGCCAAAGAGGCGCTCGCAAAGAAGAAGCCGGGGCTCGATGTCGAAAAGGCACGCCTTGAAGTGTTCGACGAGGGCCTCTGCGCACAGGTCATGCATATCGGCCCTTACGACGACGAACCCGCCACCATCAAGGGGCTCGTCGAGTTCATCCACACATCAGGCTACGTCGAAGACATCTCCGGCCAACCGGAGGCCTTCCCCCTCAAGCGCCGGCATCACGAGATATACCTGGGCGACCCTCGAAAGACCTCACCCGAGAAACTGAAGACGGTCATCCGCCATCCCATAAAGAAAGTGTGAAGAAGGCAACCGAGAAAAGTGGACTGTCCCCTTTTCTCGGTTGCTTCACTGCCACTATCCTTCTTCAAGTGCGCGCATCTTCTTTTGCTCCTGGTGTTTCGAAATATAGA
>JAVBQH010000073.1:0-15980 GCA_031549175.1 Raoultibacter sp. | reverse complement strand
GCCCTTAACGTATTCCACAGGAGACCAGCGAACTGTGATCGTGAAGTCTTTCCCGCACGCATCCTTGATTCCTTGGATGACCTCAAGGATCAGACGTGCCCGGTTCTCCAACGACCCCCCGTACCCATCGGTACGATTGTTAGTAGCAAGAGAAAGGAACCGGTTGAGAATCCCTCCGACACCTGCCATAACTTCTACAGCATCGAAGCCACCTTTCTGCATCGTCAGAGCGCAATTAATGATCTGCTTTTTGAGTATCTCAATATCCTCAAGGCTCATAGGAACAAAAGGGGGCTCATGAGGCTTTAAAGCAATGTCAGAAGACCCATAATTGTTCTCTGGCACATCGTCTGAAGGACGCCAAAGATGTACACACCAAGGTTGGCCGACGAGCAAGCCTCCGTGCTTGTGCACAGAATGCGACATCTTCATCAGATGGTCAATGTCAGTTTCTTTAAAACCACTGGTGATCGGGTGCCGAACTTCGGTCGGTCTCTGATAAATTGCTATAGTTTGGGTAATCAGAGCTGTGCCCCCTGCGGCACGGGCTTCGAGATACTTGTAAAGGCGTTCAGTCGGCACACCCTCAACCGTCGCGTAGCCTGACCCCGGCGCCATCCCCGTAGTCATAATGCGGTTTCTTAAGGTAAGGCTGCCTACCTGCAAAGGAGAGCTGAGTTTTTCAAATTGCGCCAAGGTCTTTCCTCTCGTCTTCATTGTTTTCTGTAAAATTTCTCCACTGGTTGCTTTGTTTACTTTCTAATGCGAACAACAATCACGCCGTATACCGAAAACATTTGCCAGTCAATCCGACAATAAAAGAATTAGCAAATTTCATGCCAGTTTTTGATAATTAAGAAAGTATTTGGATGAAGTATCTGGCTGCTTGAACCAACAAGAGGCCGGAGGTCGCCCGCGCGCAGCGCGACGATGCTACTCTTATGTTGTTTGCCGGTGTTGAAAAGCTGCTACCATGCCGAAATATGGCAGCAGCGGGAGGGTAAATAACCTAAGTGATCGGGTGTCCAGCTCTATGCCGCCAAGAACCTTGTCCCTAAAGAATTCCAGATTCCTCGTTATTGAAAGTTCCAATAATCCTTTGGCAATGAAGTTCTTGGATTTCTTTGTCGGAATATCCCAGCTCTTCAAGGATATCATTGCTATCCATCCCTTGAGCTGGTGCGCCGCGCCAGATTTTACCCGGATAGTTTTTTAACTCGGGAACTATTTTGACTCCTGGCAGGCTTTCGCACGCAACGGAATTCCAGTGCGATATGACATTGCGTGCCACATATTGAGGGTTGGTCTTTGCCGACTCGTAGTCCATAAGCTTCGAGCAGGGCACTCCGTTTCCGGCAAGAATATCCTCAACTTCATCCGCAGTATGCATTGACAAGAATTCACTGAATTTTTGCTCTGCAAGTTCACCTGCCTCTGACCCATAGGGAATAAGGTGCATTCCCTCTGGAAACAACTCAGTGCCGTACTCGATGCCGATGAGGGGAAGCCCTCGCTTAACAACACCTGTACCAAGGAACAACACGTAAACCTCTTTACCGTCTGAGCAAACATACGTGCCATACAATGCGCAGATCAAGCTGTGGGATCCTTCTTTGACATAGTCCTTACCATCACGCCAGTAATTCATCGGGTAATTTGCCTGCGTTCGAATCATCGCTTCGAATTGGGCTACATCGATACTTTCTCCACTAGCCGTCTTTTCGCGTTTTAGCAAAGCGGCAACCGACATTCCGAAGGCGAAGAACGCAGATGCATAGTCTCCTGGGAAGGCCATGGCAGGCACCGAAGGGTGTCCTGGCAAGCCATTCATACGCATGGTACAGCCGAATGCTTGGGCAATGGGGTCGTAGCTCGCCCGCCTCATGTAATCAGGCACGCCTGTCTGGCCGAATCCGGAAATATGGGTAATAACTAACCCAGGATTATGTTTCCATAGAGTCTCATCAGACAGTCCCTGATTTGCAAAGCGTCCTCCTACGGAAGCCTCTATGAGAACGTCTGTACTTTTTATGAGTCGTAGAAAAACCTGTTGGCCCTCGCCCCTGGTATAGTCGATGGCAAGACTGCGCATGTTGCGACGATCTTGCTGGGTTGATGCTCCATGATTGGCAATGCGTACATTACCGATCTGGGTTGGATGCTCAATCCAAATCACATCTGCTCCATGCTCGGCATAAAGCTCTCCTGCAAACGGCGCTGCCACGGAAGTTCCTATCATCACTACCTTATAACCAGACAAGAGGCCAAACTCGGGGATATCTGTTGATTTTGCCATAATGACCCTTTCCCATTACTTCCACGAGCGTATTAGTCATTTCATAGCAATTTTCGTGCCAAGGCTAGTGTCTTAGACGGTTTATTGTGTCTCTTAAAGGGGGCTTTCTTTGATGCTTTCTGCGCTGCCGCTGCAAAACCTCCGAACCGCCGCTTGTAAGGAAAATGAGAAAAAGTGACTGTCCCTTTTTCTCATTAAAGGCGGAGGGCCTTGTTGACTGCATGGGCTGTGATCACGGCAATGATGGTCTTGATTATGTCGAAGACTATAAAGGGCGCAATAGCCGTGAGGAAAGCGGGGATCGGCCCCATGCCCGTGACTGCCATCAGTTGGATCCAGCCACAAAGGTAATAGCTGGCGGCAAAAAGCGCGGCGGCGATAAAATCGATTGCGTAGGAACTTCGCTCCATCGCCCGTGCTTGCTGGTCGCCGTCGAGGCTGTCCGATCCGGATGAGGCTGGCGCAAAGCCCCGCCTATTGCCCAAAGCGAGCTTCTTCCGCCCTTTCATGACCCATAAAAACAGGAGCGCAATGCCGCCGCCCAGAATGAATCCCCACAAAAAACCTCCGGTCGGCCCCATGATGACTCCGAGGCCGCCCCGCATACCTGCGAACACAGGCAGCCCGATGGCCCCGATCGCGATATAGACCACAAGCGATATAAAGAATTCCTTCGGCTTCAGCACAAGCAGGGCAAGTACCATCACGAAGGTCTGCAAAGTGACCGGCACCTGGCCGATCGGGATTGAAACCCACGCCGAAACGGCCATAAGCGCAACAGTCAGGCCGCAGAAGGCGACCGAACGCGTCCGCGCTGATATGCCCGATGTCGAAGGTACCGGCGACACTTATTCCCCTATATACCGTGGTTTGAGCTTGCCGCTTTCGAGCTTGCGCAAGCGCTTCATCTCGAAGAAAAGGAACAGGCCGCAGGTAAATATCGACATGAAGTCAGCTATCGGCATGGCGAAGTACAGTGCATCCAAACTATTGAACTGCGGGAACAATGCTGGCAACACATGGGGCAGGATAAGCAGCAAAGGCACCAGGTAGATCATCTGACGCGTAAGGGTAAGGATCACCGACTTCAAAGGCTGCCCTGTTGCCTGGAAATAGTTGCCCCCGATTATCTGGAAGCCGACGATCGGCAACATCAGCAGCTGGATCTTCAGGGCGAAGATGGAAAACTGCGCCAGCTCTTCATTCTGCATCCCGAAGGCGCCGATAATCTGCTCGGGGAATATATGCACCAGCAGCCAGGTCAAGGTGCCCAGGATGACCGACCCTGCAATGGCATACCACAGGGTCTTCCGCACGCGGGGTATCAGGCGCGCCCCGTAGTTGAAGCCAATAAGCGGCTGGATGGCGATGGCAAGGCCGATCAGGGGAAGTACGGTGAACATGCCGATTCTTTGCACGACGCCGATCGAGGCCAAGGCGTTGTCTGCACCCAGGGGATGCATACCGCCGTACAAGACCAGCAAGTGGTTAAGCACGAAGTTGACGACGGCCGCGGCAGCCTGCACACAGAAGCTTGCCATGCCAAGCGCAAGGATCGACCTCACAGTTGCAGCGACCGGCCTAAGAAAACGCGCCCTCAGCTTGATAGGCACGTTCTTGGTAAAGAGGAAATACCAAAGCACGGCTCCGCACGAGATCACCTGTCCGAGCACGGTCGCCCATGCGCTGCCTTCGACGCCCCAGCCAAACTGCAAAACGAAGAGATAGTTGAAGAACACGCAGAACAATGTGCCGACTATCATCGTGATCAGTGCGCGGTTCGGAGCGCCTGAGGTACGGATGAAGTTGTTGGCTGCCATCCCGATGCATTGGAAGATGTACCCGAACGCAAGGATCCTCAAAAACGAGGCTGCATAAGGCCGTACCTCGGGGGTGGCGCTTGAAAGCGAGAGCAGGCTATCGAGGATGAATGGAATGAGGGCGCAGACGATCACGACAACAGAAATGACGATGCAGAGAAACACCGTATTGCCCAGGCTGCGTTCGGCTTCTTCGCGTTTCCCCTCGCCCATGCGGAGCGCAGCCAAGGCATTGCCGCCGGCACCCACCAGCATGGCAAGGGCGAAGAACACGATCATCGTGGGGTTTGCGACCGTCATTGCCGCAATGCCGATCTCACCCATCGCCTGTCCAAGAAAGGCGGAATCGATTACATTGTAGGCGCCGTTGACCAGCATCCCCACAATGGATGGGATGGCGAATTCGACTATCAGCTTCGGGATCGACCCCGTTCCCATACGTTTGACCTTGGAATCCCTTTTGGGGTTCTTTGGATCCTTCCCGACGGGGGCTTCGTCGCCGAGTCCGTTCCCTCGATCTTCTTTTCTTACTTCGATCACATCTACCATTTACTTCACTTCTTATCTATGCTTTCTATCTATGCTTTCCGCTTGATCATGCTTCGCCTTACATCATATGCCATTACGAACAGGTATGATATCCACGCGTTCCTACACAAGGTGGGCTTCGCCCGAATGCGCTTGATGAAGCCTGCCTTCTTGATCCCTTATCATAAGGAACCCGTACTCATCCACGTCAACCGCGACACCTTCCAAAACTGTGCAGTCTGGGAGCTCAAGTTTGATAGGCCTCCCCATAAGCGAGGAGCGGTCCATGTAGGTTTCTCGGAACGGCTCGAATCCTTGCGCACACCAGCGCTGATAGGCCGTTGCTAGGTTGACGAGCAACTGCGCGGCCGCCTCTTCGATGAACGATGTCTGTTCGGTATCGAGTCCCTCGGTTGAGATGCTGGGTTTCAGCGTGCTACTTTGTAGGGTTGGTACAGCATACGCCGCTTGGTACTTTCCATCAAGTGCCTGTGCGCAAACGGGGGCAAAAAGATTTACCCCGATACCCACACAGAGGGCGCCTTCGACCAGTTCGTTCGAGATGCCGCTATACTTGCCTTGCGTTCCAACGATATCGTTCGGCCATTTTACCTTGATCTGGTCGTTGCAACCCATTTTGTCAAGCAGGTCGCAGACGGCCAAAGAGGCAGCCAGGCCGAAGCTCGGCAAAAGTGAGGGCTCGACTGCATGACCCCCTGGACGGAGCAGGCAGGAAAGGTAGAGCCCTCCCTCGGGGCTTGCCCAAGCCCGCCTCTGCCTGCCGTAACCCGCCGTTTGGCAGGTGGACAGCACGACGGCCCCCTCCCCTGCGTCGGCGCGGATCGCCTTTTTTATTTCCTCGTTTGTAGACGGCGTGGGGTCGATCGAAGAAACGGAAAAGAAGCCGGGATCGCCGCCCTTGTGCCCTATGAGACCCCGTATGTGTTCCGCATCAAGCATTCCAAAGCCTTTTCTGAGATGATGCAGCCTGTATTATTGGATACGTTGGGCCGTGCCTACCGTAACATCGTCCTCGCTTACGCGGATGCCGTTTGCCAGAACGTGGAATGGACGAAGCTCAAGAAGCGGCTTCACCACGAAATCTCGCTCGGTCAGACGGGGGTGGGGCATCTTCAATACCTCTTGGTCGCTCACGTAGAGCTGATAGTCAAGGACATCTATATCGCAGGTCCGCGGCCCGTTCGGCACCTCCCGGACGCGCCCCAGGCTGTTTTCGATGGATTGCAGGTAACGCAGGAGCTCTTTGGGAGGCAGACCCGTCCTGACCAACGCCACCGCGTTGACGAAGCTATCCTGGTCCTCGACGTATGCGGGCTCGCTTTCATAGAAGCAGGAGACGTCGATCAGCTGCGAGTCGGGCAAAACGCATAGGTCGGAAATGGCCTGGTTAAGAACGGCAATCTTTCCTTCCCGCTCTTCTCCGGGCGATGCGACCAGCGCCACGTTTCCGCCAAGCCCCAAGAACACATAGGGGCGCAGCTCGGCAAGGGCACGCACGGTGGCCGCAACATTGTGCGTCCTGACCACACTTGCTCCCAGTTCACAGGCCATGAGCGCCTCGGTTGCAGAGGCTTCGTCGCGTTCGGCAGGATCATCGATCTTGTAGGCGGTTCCAATATAGCTCTTCCTTGAAAGCGCTGCCATCACCGGATACCCGAGGCGCGCGAATTCATGGATGTTTCTGACGAGCTCAAGCGTCTGTGACGCGTTCTTGCCGAAGCCCGGGCCCGGGTCGATGCAGATCCGCTCATGGGCGATACCTGCCTGTTCGAGCTTTTCCGCCCGTGTGCGCAGGTATTCCTTTACCTCGGACACGACGTCTGTATACTCGGGCTTGTCCTGCATGGTCTCAGGCGAGCCTTTCATATGCATGACCACCAGCCCGACATCGCTCGCGACCGCCAGTTCGAGCATCCCTTCGCCTTCGAAGCCTGAGATGTCGTTGATGATCGCAGCACCTGCCTCGACGCAGGCTTTTGCAACGGGCGCATGACGCGTGTCGATCGAGACGCAGATACCCCGGGCAACCAGCTCTTTGACAATTCCTACTGTGCGCTCCATCTCGACATCGACAGGGGTTGCCTCTGCCCCAGGTCGGGTCGACTCCCCTCCTACGTCGATGATATGGGCGCCTTCCTCGACCATGGCGACGGCATGGGCAATGGCGGCTTCCTTATCCGCATACAGCCCGCCATCGGAAAAGGAATCGGGAGTAACGTTCAAGATGCCCATGATTATGGGCATCTCTGTGTCGAAGGTATGGTTGGAGCAAGACCAGATCATTTTCAGGATGTGCCTTCTTTATCGTCTTTGTCTTTGTCTTTGTCTTTGGCGTCGGCAGGGCTTCCCGTATCGGGTTTTGGCCAAGAGGCCGGATCCTCTTTTTCCTGTGCCTGGTCGGCGGGCTTCCCATCCTCGGATTTCTTCTCTTCTTCCGGCTTTGATGTATCTTCGGGCTTCTTCATGCCTTCGCCCAACAGCTCTTGGAATTTGTTTTCCAGTTCGGCAAAGAAATCCTGGTCCTGCGAAGACGGGGGCCTGGTGACCTGACGTGGGTCTTGGTCGCCCGGGGCAACCCGTGCATCTTTCCAGTCAGGGTTTGCAAGCTCTTGTTGACGCTGCTCGATTTCGTGACGGCGCTTTTCCGCTTCCTTCAGGCGCTCTTCATCCTTTGCGCGGGCGTCGGCCTCTTCGGCCTCCTTCTTGGCAATGATGTCCTTCTCGCGCTTGAGGTAGTCGTTCCAGGTGTTATTGAGCAAGGCTTCGCACGCCTCGCCCTCGACCGTCTCACGCTCAAGCAATACGCTCGCCATAAGCTCCATCTGCTCGCGGCGCTCGTCAAGGATCTTGTAGGCGCGGTCATGCGCATCCTTCATGATGCGGGCGACCTCGTCGTCGATGCGTTTTGCGGTTTCTTCCGAATAGTCCTGCGTGTTGCCGTAATCGCGGCCCAGGAAGACCTCGTGGTTGGGCTGGCCGAAGACCTGGGTCCCCAGTTCTTTGCTCATGCCGTATTGGGTGACGATGGCGCGTGCCATCTTCGTGGCGCGCTCCAGGTCGTTCGAGGCCCCCGTGGTGATGTCGTCGCAGAATATCTCCTCGGCAACGCGGCCGCCCATGAACACGGACAGATCGTCAAGCATCTCATGGAGGCTGTTGAGCACCTTGTCTTCTTCGGGAATCGAAAGCGTATAGCCCAAGGCGCGTCCGCGGGAGATGATCGATATCTTGTGGACCGGATCGGCGTCAGAGAGGTTATGTCCGATAAGCGCGTGACCGCTTTCATGATAGGCGATGGTACGCTTGGTCTTCTCGTTAAGTACCCGCCCTTTGCGCTCTGGGCCTGCTATTACGCGTTCCATGCTTTCCGAGACCTCGGTTTGCGTAATGACCTTTTTACCTCGACGCGCGGTCAAGAGCGCACTTTCATTCATAAGGTTTGCCAGGTCGGCACCGGTGAACCCGGGGGTCAACTTGGCGACCTTGCTCAGGTCGACGTCGCTGCCGAGCGGCTTGTCCTGTGCATGGACCTTGAGGATCTTCTCGCGTCCTTTGACATCGGGGACGTCGACCACGATCTGGCGGTCGAAGCGGCCGGGTCGCAAAAGGGCCGGGTCGAGGATGTCTGCACGGTTGGTAGCCGCGACAAGCACGACCGAGTCGTTTTGGTCGAAGCCGTCCATTTCAACCAGCAGCTGGTTCAGGGTTTGCTCGCGCTCGTCGTGCCCGCCGCCCAAGCCGGCGCCGCGCTGGCGTCCGACTGCATCGATCTCATCGATGAAGATGATCGATGGAGAGGCATCTTTTGCCTGCTGGAACAGGTCGCGGACACGGGAGGCACCGACACCGACGAACATCTCGACGAAGTCAGAGCCGGAAATGCTGAAGAAGGGAACCCCGGCCTCGCCCGCAACAGCACGCGCAAGCAAGGTCTTGCCGGTGCCTGGAGGCCCTACGAGCAGGCAGCCGCGCGGTATCTTCGCGCCCATGCTCTGGTATTTCGCCGGATTCGCCAAAAAGTCTTTGATCTCGGTCATTTCCTCGACCGCCTCATCGACGCCGGCCACGTCTTCAAACTTCACATTGGGGCGCTCTTCGATGCTCTTCTTGGTCTTCGCCTTGCCGAAGCTCATCTGCGAGCTGTTGGCCTTCTGCATCTGGAAGAAGAAGAAAAGCAGGATGCCGCCGAAGACCAGGATGGGCAGGATTGTGCCGAGTATGCCGGCCCAAGGAGATGGCAGCCTTACTTCATATTGGATATTCGGGTGCTTGGCCATCAGCGTATCGAGGGAGTCCTGTCCCACGTAGGTGGACGTGTAGTTGTGTTCGGTGCCCAAGGCGGTCGCGTCGATATTCTGGGTGCTGATGCCGGCAAGGTTCTTCCCATCAAGTGGGTTTTTATGCATTCCCACTTGGGCATTCATGGCATCAAAGCCGGAGTTGAATGCATCTGCCATGGAAGATCCTGCGGTGATGGCAGGATAATACGAGCCGGAGACCGTATAGCCGCCGGCGTCATAGGTAACAGAAGTAACGCGATCTTGTTCGACCGCTTGTACGAATTCAGATGTGATCAGGCTGTCGGTCTGCTTGCTGTCACCGCTGAAATTCAAAAACTGGCTGCCGAGCAAGATGATGATCGCCACAATGAGAACTATGGGGATGATCGTTGATCTTTGGAACGGTTGCGGTTTTTTTTGTTGGGCCATATATCCTATGTCTTCCTTTTTCTAAAACGCTAGACGCTGCTTGTGTGCATGTGCCAGCAGGGTTTTTAGTGTTAACGGTAAACTTCTGGCTTTAAAACGCCGATGTAGGGCAGGTTTCTATATCGTTCGGCGTAATCAAGCCCGTAGCCGACAATGAATTCGTCGGGGCACTCGAAGCCGATGTACTTGCAGTCGATTTTAGCCTGTTGAAGTGTTTTCTTGCGCAAGAGCGTAGTGACCTCTATCGAAGCAGGCCCACGCGAGGCCAGGTTCTTCATGAGGTACTTGAGCGTCAAGCCGCTGTCAAGGATGTCTTCGGCCACGATGATGTGGCGCCCCTCCACTTCCGAAGTAAGGTCTTTCAAGATGCGCACGACACCCGAGCTTTTGGCCCCATTGCCATAGGATGAGATGGCCATATAATCCATTTCGATGGGCAATTCGATCTTGCGGGCAAGGTCGGCCATGAAGATGGCGGCGCCTCGAAGCACCGAGATCAGTATAATGCCTTCCCCAGCAGCGGCTGCATCCGCATAGTCGCAGGTGATCTGCGCGCCAATCTCGGATATTCGTTGAGCGATCTGCTCTTCGGAGAAAAGTACCTCTTGAATGTCCTTATGCACTCTATTCCTTCTTCAACAACGCTCTGCACAGGCTGACCATCTATCCATTTCGCCCCTTGTAATGCAAATCCGCGAAATCCCTGCCTATGCACACAACTTTACATGCTCGAATTCGTAAAGAACAAGTTTAGCATTACGCATCAGGGTTTAATTCACAATAGCGTAACAGCCGCATCCTGCCCAATAATTTCACATTTCCATAGAATGAGAAAAAGGGACGGTAACTTTTTCTCATTGAGCGCGCAGGTCGGGGAATTCTTGGAGGAGCCTTCCAACAGGGAGGCCGATAACGGTTTCGATGTCTCCCTCCACCTTTTCCACCAGCTCTTTCCCTTCGCCTTGGATGCCGTATGCGCCGGCCTTGTCGAAGGACTCGCCGCATCTGAGGTAGGCTGATATCTGCTCGTCGGAGAGTTCCTTGAAGGTGACCCGGCTTGTCTCAGCAAAGGTACGGAAACCCAGCGACACCTTTTCCGGATCCTGTGCCGCTACCATCCACACCGAAACCGCCGTTACGACCTCATGTGTTTTGCCGGAGAGCTTGCGCAGCATGCCCGTTGCCTCGGAGACGCTGTGCGGCTTGCCGAATATCTCGTTGTCGAACACCACCATTGTGTCGGCGCCGATCACAACCGCAGCGCCGCGGAAATCGCTGCCGAGGACCTCCTGGACGACCGCACCGGCCTTCTTCTCTGCGAGCTTCTTCGCCCCCTCTTGTGGCTGGGCTTGCAGGTCAGGTTCGAGCGACTCGTCGACTTCGCAAGTTTTGACCTGGAACTTCACGCCCGCCTCTTCAAGGAGTTGCTTGCGGCGAGGGCTCGCGCTTGCCAGGATGACGGCGAGGTCGCCTTCGTAACGGATCTCGCTGGAAGCATCATTTCCCTGTTCATGCTTCTTATTTTCAGTAACGTTCTGTGTGTTGTTTTCCATCGGGCTATTGTAATCCAATGGCAGGAAAATCGGTTCAGCGATTCTTCCGCCGTGCACGATAGGCTTCCATCGGCTCTATGCGAAGCCCGCGCTTGTTGGCGCTCAAAGCCAGATTGCCTTGGATGTTCCCGGTATATCCGCTGATCGTGCGTGTTTTGTCAAAGCCCGCCAAGATCGCCTCAATCGAGGCCGTCTCGATGCGGGCCTCGGTCCCGAGTATCTTTTGAAGGACTGACAGGCACACGCGCCGTTGGAGCGGCCGCGGTTCATGCGCGAATTCCGGGGCAAGTATGCAACCCGCCCCGTAGTCGGCGCCGAGGGCGTCGGCCGTTTCCAACCACGCGACAAGCCGTGCCTCAAGGCGCGCGGCATAGGCGTCCAGCATGTCGTCCTCGTCGGCTATCAGGTTCATGCTGCGGCAGAGTGTTTCGAGCAGCTGGGGGTTGCGCTCCTTTGCCCGTGCCACGATCTCGTGGCGGACGAAGGCGCGGAATCGGTCCGTATGGGCATTGGTGGCATCCTCCCTCCAGAGATTGCCCTCTTCATCTTGGACGACTTCTTTCCCCTCGGCTTGGCGCTCGCGGATGTAGGCGCGAAGGCCCTCCCGGCTCACATCGAGGAGAGGGCGTGCGACCGGCCCGTTCTCGTACAGCATCGAACGGAAACCGCCGGGGCCGGTGCCGACGATGGAGCGCATGTAGAAGCTCTCCACGCGGTCGTCTTGGGTGTGCGCCGTGAAGATACGCCCGTCTGCCAGCGGCGTTGCCTTGTGCATGCAAAGGCTTTCCAACGCCTCATTCGCCGCAATATAACGCTCCCGCCGCGCGACGGCCTCTTCGTTTTCGCCCGTGCGGCTTACCTCTCCCGGCACATCGACCTCGCACACGAAGAGCGGAATGTCGAGCAGTTCGGCGAGAGAGGAAACGAAGGCCTGGTCGCCATCGGATTCTCTCCCTCGTATCTGATGGTTTACGTGCAGCATGGCAAGTGCGCCGATGAGCCCCTCTTTTTGCAGGTGCGCGGCGATGTAGGCGAGCGCCGTGGAGTCCGAGCCTCCCGAAACCATGAGCAATACGGATGAGCCGTTGTTGGCCAGGCCTCTTTCGTATATCGTTCGTTCGGTCTGCTTTTCGATGATGTGCTCCATGACGGTGTCGTCCTTCTCTACGTCCCTCGGCTTGCTATTAGTCGGCAGGCCAAACCTACGCGATGCCTTTGAAGAGCGGCGTCGATAGGTAGCGCTCCCCCGTGTCAACGAGGAAAGTCACAATAATCGAGCCACGTGCGGCCGGCTCTTCTATAAGAAGGCGGCGAACCCCGGCGATGTTGGCTCCTGATGAGATTCCCGCCAACAGGCCTTCTTCTTGCGCAAGCCATCGGGCCTGTTTGATCGCCTCGTCGCTGGGAACCGGCAAAGCCCCCGACAACGCCGCGACGTCAAGGGCCTCGGGCAAGAAGTTCGGCCCGATTCCTTGGATGCCATGGGGGTGGGGCTCGATCACCTCCCCATTGATCGCCTGCGACACCACGGGGCTTTCCGCAGGTTCGACGGCAAAGAAGCGTGTTGTTGCACCCCGCTTCGCAAAATAGTGCGCCACGCCGGAAATGGTCCCCCCGGTGCCGGTGCCCGCCACCACGAAATCGGGATCGCGGCAAAGCGCCTCGAAGATTTCTGGGCCGGTTGTCTGCTCGTGGGCCAAAGGGTTGGCAGGGTTTGAGAACTGATTGGGGATCCAAGAACCCGGACGCTCTTGCTGCAACTGCTTGGCCCGGGCAACCGATCCCGCAATCCCTTCAGAGGCCGGCGTCAAAACCAGCTCGGCCCCGTAGGCGGCAAGCAGCGCCCGCCGCTCCATACTCATCGACTCCGGCATGCAGAGCACCACACCATAGCCACGCGCCGCGCCGATCATCGCAAGGGCGATACCGGTATTCCCGCTGGTCGGCTCAATGATCGTACCCCCTGGCTGCAAGATATTGGCTGCCTCGGCTTGGTTGATCATCGAAAGCGCTGCCCGGTCCTTAATTGAAGCCCCCGGGTTTGCCGCCTCATATTTTGCGTAGACCTCCGCACCCGATTCTGCAGAAAGCTTTTCGAGCTTTATAAGAGGGGTTTTCCCAATAGCTTGGTTTAATCCATTCATGCCTGATCTTTCTCGTAGTGCCGTGTGTCAAAGTGTGACAACAGTGACTGTCCCTTTTTCTCATTATGAGGCGGCGAAAGGGTCGTCGTCCTTGTTGCGGTTCCAGATGTACTCGATGAAGGCCGCCACCCATTCGGCAGTTTCAAGGCCTTGCTGGTCGGCGATGAAGCCGAGTGCCATATCCATGCCGGCAGAAACCCCGGACGAGGTGTACACGTTGCCATCAACCACCCAACGGGCACATTTCATCCAATCCACCTGGTTGTTTATTGCTGAAACCTTGTCAAAGAGCATCTTGTTCGTGGTTGCCTTTCGGCCGTTCAGAAAATCGGTCTTTGCAAGGAAGGCGGTGCCGTTACATACGGTCAAGACGAATTTCGCCTGCCGCACGATGGCATCGAGCCGGGCGATGAAATCGGCGTCCTCCGAGAATTCATACACCCCGAACCCGCCTGGGATCAAAACGATGCCATTCGGCTCGAGCTCAGAAAAGGGACGCGTGTCAACTGCCACGTTCTGGTGGCTCGCCACAACCCCGCCCTCACGTGAGAAACACCCTACGTGGTAGAGCCCGTTTGGAACCCTGCCCATGATCTCTGCCGGCCCCAACGCGTCGAGCGTTTCGAACTTGTCAAATAATATGATGTTGAAGTTTTCTGCCATGAGTCCAGTCCTCTTCGGTTGTTGCCCGGCTCTCAATGCGCCTTATGTGCAAAACGGCGTTTCGGCCGTATGCGCACTATGGCCATCATACCGCAAATGCATCGATGGCGAATAGGCCGGCAAGCAGGCTACAATGAAAGGGAAGCTGGTGCGCCCGAGGTTTCAATACCCGATGGCACGCCTGGTGAAGGGACAATTAGACATGCAAAGGGCGCAGATCGACTCGTCCTTCCCCAGCAGTTCCCGTGACCGAGCGTGCGCAGCAGCATTGCAGGCATGGGCGTCGAAGAACAATGCGCGGTCCAGGCCGCGCGCCCATACCTTCCCCGATGGCGCTTTGCCCGGACATACATCCCTGCAGGTAGTGCAACTTGCGGGGCATTTCGAATCTTCAACGGGGGTTCCGCATGCAAGCGGCGCGTTCGTCAGAACGACCGACATTCGGAATGCCGAGCCAAATTCCTCACTGACCAGCAAGGCGCACTTCCCGATCCAACCGAGTCCCGCCAATGTGGCAACCGTCTTGTGCGGAAGCACCGAACGCAGGTCGTCATCGGCCACTACGGACCAGTACTCCTTCGGCCGCGCCTTATAGCCGAGGCCGACCAGAAGCTGGGCAAGCTCTTCGGATACCGTATCCATACGGCTGTTGAGCTCGTAGTATTCGTCATAGCATTTTTGGGGGTCGCCTTCGCGGTTCTGCATCATGCCGGCCGCGGAATAGGGGATGCCGAATACGATGCCGCGCGGATAGTTTTCCCGGGACATCGCAGGCACAGGCGAAAGATCAGCAAAACCAAGAATGCGGATGTCCCGCTTTTTGAAAAACTCTTGTACTTCCCTGTTCGCGTCCATATTCTCCTACTAGTCAATCAGGCCAAACCAACTTTAATACCACCCAGATAATCAATAGCCAAACCGCCACGATGGGGAGGGCGAAGTACCATTTCTTGGGCTTTCCGTCCGCCCACATATTGCGGGCTTCTTCCCGGCAGCCCCCAAAAACCTCGCTCGGTATCAGCTTCACCGTGAGCGCGACAAACAGAGGTAAGAGGATGATATCGTCGAGAAGACCGAGGACAGGAATAAAATCGGGGATAAGGTCTATGGGCGAAAGGGCATATACCACCGTTGCCCCCGCAAGAACCTTTGCCAAGAGAGGCGTCTCCCTCCTCTTCAACGCTATGAAAACCGCCGGAATATCAGTTTTCAGTTGTTCGGCACGTTCCTTAAGGCTCACCTTTGATTCCCGTCCGCTCTTTTTCATGGAAAACGCCCGACGCTACCCTATCCAGGTGATCTTGCCTTGGTCGGGCTCATGGGGCGTTCCCGGCTGAACCTCGTACCCGAGCAGCACAGCAAGGCCGAAACCGTATCCTTCGGGAAACTGCAGCTGTTCGATGAATTCGGCGCTGCGAGGTCCTCCCAACGGCAGGGCTGCCAGGCCGCAGTGGGTGCTGTTGATGCCGAGCGAAGCAGCCGCAAGCGCGATGTTTTCCGCAAGGATACCGCAGTCGATCAGGTCATAATTCGAATCGCTTTCCTGCTTGACCGTTATGTATACCATGCAGGGGGCGTTGTAGTACACCTTCCCGCCCCTGCCCTGGATGCGCTCGTACATGGCCTTGTCATCGAGGTTGGCAAGCACCTCCATGCCGGCTTCCTCAAGGTCCTGGAGCAGACCGGGGTCTTTCACGAAAACGACCTGCCAGTTCTGACGGTTCATCGCGCTTGGTGATTGGATCGCCGCCTGAGCGATAGCCCGCAGGTCTTCATCGGGTATCTTGGTGTCCGCATAAGCGCGGCAGGTATAGCGCCGCTCGATTGCCTTCAGCATCTCATTCATGGCAGGTGTCCCTTCTGTGGAAAGTCTTCATGGCTACGGGATCGTCGAATGTGCTTCCATTGTACTCCAAGATGAGGGTCAGCCTGTGTTGCCAACTCACAACCGGCCTTTCGAAGCCTGTAAAAGATGACGCCTTTTAAGGATCAGGATGTTTATGCTCTAAACCCTTGCAAATGAAAACTCGTACCGTTCCAAGCTGACACCTCATTCCGAATGGCATAAAGATGTCCTGCATTCTAATAGCAACTACTCATTTTTTCGTTATCAACGCCACACTCTCAACATGCGGGGAGTTGATGAAATTGATTTCTTTCCTACTTTTACCCACAGGGTGAGTTGACAGATTAGATAGCACTTTTTTTGTGGGTAGGGGTGAGTTGATAGAATAGATGTTATTTTC
>JAVBQH010000035.1:0-4774 GCA_031549175.1 Raoultibacter sp. | reverse complement strand
TGTTGCGCCCTTCGATCTTCAGCGAGTCGATCCCTGCCGCCGCGAGGTCGTCAAGGTGCCCGAGCATACACATATCCTTGGAATTCATCAGATACGTGCCGCGGCCGTCTTCCTCCACCGGGAAGAACTGCCCGGGACGCGTTTCCTCTTCGATCCTGTAGCTCCAGCGGCATGGCTGGGTGCAGTGTCCGCGGTTTGCCGATCGACCGGTCAGATAGTCGCTGATCAAGCACCTTCCGGAAATCGCCATGCACATAGCCCCGTGCACAAAGGCCTCGAGCTCCAGGTCGTCGGGCAGCTCGCTGCGCATCCCCGCGATCTCGTCCAAGGACATCTCCCGTGCGCAGACGATGCGCCGCGCGCCCAGTTCGTACCAGGCAAGCGCAGCCTGCGTGTTTGAGCAGGATGCCTGGGTGCTCACATGGAGCGCCAGATCGGGAGCATGCTTCCTTGCAAGGCGGAGGGCACCCAGATCGCTTACGATCAAAGCGTCCACACGGGCATCTTGAAGCTCCTCCAAGTAGGCAGGAAGAAGCTGCAGGTCATCCGAACGAAGATAGGCGTTGCAGGCCACGAATGCCTTCGCTCCCTTCGCATGGACGAGCTCGGCGGCGGCGGCGATATCCTCCAACGAGAAATTTCCCGCCCGCTGACGGAGCCCAAAACGGTCGGTCGCCAGATAGACGGCATCGGCACCGAAATGGAGTGCGTAGCGCAGCTGCTCGATCCCGCCGGCAGGAGCCAAAAGTTCAGGTTTCTTCGGTTTAATCACGCTGTCAGACATCTGCCTTTCAAAACCTTCCTTTTATACATGGGGCAACTTGAACCCGGCAACGTTAAAATGAGAAAAAGTGACTGTCCCTTTTTCTCATTCTGCATAGGAGACGCGGGCTCCTTGCGGCGTGTCTTCGATAAGGAGGCCGAGCTCTGCCAGCCCATTACGCACCCCGTCGGCAAGCGCCCAGTTCTTTTCTGCCCGCGCCTCTGCGCGACAGGCAAGAAGCGCCTCTACGGCATCGGCCGCCCCCTCGCCGGCAAAGCCCGTCAGCCGGGCGGCAAGCTGGACGACCTCGGGCGGAAATGCCACCGCGTCTTCCTTTTCACGCGCGATCCCAAAGACGCCCATGAGCTCCAAAATGACACCGCAGGCCTCCTCGACGGCGGACACTTCTTCTTCGGCCAGAGTGGTATCCCCCACCAGGCTGTTCAGTTCTCCCACGAAGGCGAAGATCGCCCCGAGCGCCTCGGCGGTGTTGATGTCGTCATCCATCGCCTCGACAAAACGCCGTTGAAGCGTGCGCATGCCTTCGTCGACAGCCCCCACATCGATGCTGCCTTCGCCGGCCACGGCATTGGCGCACAGCCATTCGAGGTTCTTGACGCTGTTCATGATACGTGAAAGAGCCGCATCGGCCTCGGCCAGGCGGTCCTCTGAGAAATCAAGCGGGCTTCGGTAGTGGGTCTGCAGCATCAGCATGCGAAGGACCGCGGCATCGGTGTCCTTCAAGACGTCGCGCAGCAACATGAAGTTGCCCAGCGATTTGCTCATCTTCTCCGCGTTGATCTGGAGCATGCCACCATGCATCCAGTGGTTGGCGAAGGTGCATCCGCAGGCTGCCTCGCTTTGCGCCCGCTCGTTTTCATGATGGGGGAACACGAGGTCGGCGCCGCCTCCATGGATGTCAAAAGGAAGTCCCAGGTACTTGCGTGACATTGCCGAACACTCGATGTGCCAGCCCGGACGCCCTTGCCCCCACGGAGAGCCCCACGAAGGCTCGCCCGGTTTTGCCGCCTTCCATACGGCGAAGTCGAGCGGGTCGCGCTTGCGGTCTTCCAGTCCTCGGCCGTCCGCGCGAAGCTCCCGGTGGCCTGATTCCATTTCGTCGATATTTCGGCCGGAAAGCGCGCCATACGAATCGAAGGAACGCACTGAAAAATAGACGTCTCCTTCCACCTCATAGGCATGGCCGGCTTCGATCAACTCCTTCACCAGCTTGATCATCTCGCCGATCTCCTCGGTCGCCTTCGGGCGAATATCGGGGTCGAGCACGCCCGCGGCGTGCATGTCTTCGATGAAGGCATGCGTGTACTGCTTCGCCACCTCTGACGCTTCCCTGCCCTCTTCCTGCGCCTTTGCGATGATCTTGTCGTCGACGTCGGTGATGTTTTGGACAAAGGTCACGTCGAAGCCGCGCCACATGAAATAGCGCCTGATGACATCGAACGAGATGAAGGTGCGTGCGTTGCCGATGTGGATGTAGTTGTAGACCGTCGGCCCGCAGATGTAGAGTCCGATCTTGCCTGGGGTGATCGGGTCAAGCTCCACCTTGCGGCGCTCTTTGGTGTCGTAGATCTTGATCATATGCATTCCTCCAGATTGGCGTCAGGCTTGTCGGTTATCAATGCGGAAAACGTGCAAAAGGACCCGACCCTTTTTGCACAGGCAGCGAAATGAGAGAAGCGACCGTCCCTTTTTCTCATTTCGCACGTTTCTCAAGCTCGTCGATCCTTCTCGTGAGCTGGGCTATCGCTTCGGCGGTCGGATCGGGCAGGCATTCACGGTGTCGGGCGGCGACCTTTTCCTCGGCAGCAACCCGTTCCCCGTCGCGTATGACGATGTGGCCGGGGATCCCCACCACCGTGCAATTCGCAGGCACATCGTCAACCACGACCGCACCTCCCCCCACCTTGGAGTTCTTGCCAAGTGTGATGTTTCCGAGCACAGACGCCCCGACGCCGACAAGCACGTTGTCGCAAAGCGTCGGATGGCGCTTGCCGGTCTCCTTGCCGGTACCGCCCAAGGTGACCCCCTGGTACAAGGTGACGTCATCACCGATCTCGGTCGTCTCGCCGATGATGACGCCCATCGCATGGTCGATGAAGAACCGCCGGCCGATCACGGCGGCCGGATGAATCTCCACCCCAGTCAGAAAACGTGTGACCTGCGAAGATATACGTGCGACGCTCTTCAGGCGATGCTTCCAAAGCCAGTGCTCCACCACATGGGACCAACGGGCGTGCAGGCCAGGGTACGTCAGCCATATCACAAACGAGTTCGCAGCGGCAGGATCCCGTTCCTTGACGGCGCGTACGTCTTCTTTGATGGTTCGAAAAATGTTCATGGAACGTGTGCCCTTCGTATCGATGTTGCATTGTAGCATTTCAGGGCGGCTGGATGCCGCAGAACCAACCGGGGGAATCGGTCAGGAGTTGCTACATCGACAGAGCAGACAGGTGGCCAGGGCGGATATGCCCTCTTCACGGCCTTCGAAGCCAAGGTGTTCGGTCGTGGTCGCCTTTACCCCCACCGAATCCATATCGATCCCCATTGCACGGGCAAGGCCTGCCCGCATCTCTTCGCGAAAGGGGCTGAGCTTCGGTGCCTGCGCCGCTATGACGCAATCGACGTCTTGAATCTCGAAGCCCTGGGAACGTACCAGTCCTGCCACCTGCGAAAGCAGCACGAGGGAATCGGCGCCGGAGTACGCCGGGTCGTTGTCGGGAAACAGCTTGCCGATGTCGCCTTCGCGGATCGCGCCGAGCAGCGCGTCGGCAACTGCATGCGCCAAGACGTCGGCGTCCGAATGGCCCACGAGGCCGCGGTCATGGGGGATATCGACCCCGCCGATGACCAGCCTCCTGCCTTCGGCCAGAGCATGCACGTCATAGCCGAGCCCGATGCGCATTGGGGTAGTCGCCGTCATTTTTCCTGTTCCTTCAAGTAGCGGTTTCGGACAGCTGCGGCAAGAACGGCGAAATCCTCAGGCACGGTGAGCTTGATGTTGTCGCGCTTGCCCTCGACGACGAGCACGCGCCCTCCGAGGCGCTCTATAAGAGAGGAGTCGTCGGTGCCGACAAACCCGTCTGACAGGGCGGAAGCATGTGCCCGGCGGAAGATGCCCTCGCGAAACACCTGGGGCGTCTGCGCATTCCAGAATACGCTTCGGTCGGGCGTGCCTACGATCACCCCGTTTTCGACCACCTTCAGGGTGTCTATCGCGGGGTGCGCCACCACGGCGCCGTCGCAGTCGATGTTGCCTTTAAGGGTGTTTATGGTATGCAAGATGAGCTCGGGGGAGATCAAAGGACGTGCGCCGTCATGCAGCACGACGTAGTCATAGGTGTCGGGCACAAGCTCGAGGCCGGAGAATGCCGATTCTTGGCGGATGCTGCCTGAGGGTGCCATGACTACCGGAGTGGCAAAGGGGAAGGGGTCGATTGCGCGGCGCAGGTACTCCTCGTGCTTGTCCTCCGGTGCCACGATGACCAGAAGCCCGATATCGCCAACGGCGTCGAAGGCCTCAGCAGACCAGGTAAGGATGGGCTTCCCTGCGATCTCGACAAGCTGCTTGCCACCTTCCTTCCCAAAACGCTCGCCTTGGCCGCCGGCAAGGATGATGGCGGCGGTCTGAGGATGCTCGTCGACCGTGCCTTTGAGCTCCTCAAGGCCGAAAGACAGGGTTTCGAGATCGATATCGTTCATAATGAACTCCGGCTCGCGGAGAACCGAGGGCGCAAAGACGGGATCGATGGTTTTTGCCATAAGGTTGGTCCTTATCTCGAATCTGGGGGCGCAATCAAAAAGCTGGGGTTAATAATACCATGCCTAACGCCCTGCGAGGCAAAAGGCGGCCTCGTTGCTCCATACACTGGGACAAAGGGGTCTGTCCCTTTTGTCCCAGCAGAAGAGGCCCCAAGGAATTCCGGCGGCCGTTTGGCCGCCGGAAAAAGATGCTAATCTGACGCGCCGCTTGAGAAGCCGCCTCCGCTGCTG
>JAVBQH010000114.1:0-6822 GCA_031549175.1 Raoultibacter sp. | reverse complement strand
CAGCGTCTTCATGGCCGGTGCCCTGATCCAGTGGCTTCAGGACGGATTGGGGATCGTGGGGTCTGCAGCAGAGACCGAAAGGCTCGCCCGCAGCATCCCGGATACCGACGGCGTCTATGTCGTCCCCGCCTTCACCGGGCTCGGCGCCCCTTATTGGGATGCCGATGCACGCGGCGCAATCTATGGCCTGACACGAGGCAGCGGACGCGCCCAAATTGTGCGTGCGGCCCTCGAGTCACTTGCCTACCAGGTGTTCGATCTCTTCTCTGCCATGGAGACCGATGCCGGGCGCAAGGTCAGCACCCTCAAGGTCGACGGCGGCGCCGCATCAAACGATTTCCTCATGCAGTTCCAAAGTGATATCCTGAAAGCCGATTTGGTGCGTCCGAGAAACACCGAATCGACCGCGCTGGGGGCGGCCTTCCTTTCCGGCTTGTATACGGGGTTTTGGAAGGATACGGACGAGCTCTGCTCCCTGCAAGAAACCGATGCGCGGTTTTCGCCGGGCATGCCCGATGACATACGAGGCCTTCGGCTGACCGGCTGGAGGGAAGCGGTGCAGCGCACCCGGACAAAAGAAGGCCTGGAAGGACAGACATGAAGATATCAATCGCCTCAGACCATGCAGGATTCGAGCAAAAGGAAAGCCTGAAGGGGTACTTGGCAAAAGAGGGGTATGAGGTCATCGACCGTGGCCCGGGAAGCGAGGCCCGCGTCGATTACCCCGATTATGCCGTGGGGGTCTCCGAAGACGTCGCCTCCGGCGTCGCCGAGCGCGGCGTGCTCGTATGCGGTACGGGCATCGGGATGGCCATTGCTGCGAACAAGGTGGCGGGCATCCGGGCGGCCAACGTCACCGCACCGGAATTTGCCGCATTGTGCCGAGAGCATAATGATGCCAACGTCATCTGTCTTTCGGGAAGATTTACCGATATAATGACGAACCAGGCTATTGTGAGGCTGTTTTTGAAGGCAGACTTCGAGGGTGGGCGTCACAGCGATCGAGTCAGGAAAATCGATGCCTTGGATTCAAAACGCTGTGAATGAGTACGCTAGGAATAGCGTTGCATAAGGAGTAATGATGAATACTGCGTTTTTACCGGCTCGGCGTTTCGCCATTGGTGCGCTTCTCGTCGCGTTGCTTTTAGCGCTGGGATTGTGTGCTTTCGGCTGTGCGCCGCAAAAGACGTCCGAAGAGATCATCCGCGAAGGCGTTACCCAAGAATTCGACCACATGCAGGACACGGTCAGCAATGCAATGGGGGGCAATACCGGCCTGTCCCAGTTCGGTGTCGACGACAAGAAGTTCACCAACGCATGGCTGTCCGAGTTCAAATACACGATCGACGACATAAAGGTCGACGGCAACCAGGCGACGGCTACGGTGACCATCACCTGCAAGTCGCTTTCCCAGGCACTGAACCAGTGGAACACGCAGCTGAATGCACTTGTTGCCGATCCCTCGACCTACCAGCTATCCGAAGACGAGCTGAACAAGAAGATCGGCTCCATGCTTATGGAATGCATCAACAACGCCCCGGCGGTTACGACAACCGTCCAGCTGCCCTACGTCCTTGAGGGCAACACATGGAAGCCGGGAAGCAATTTCGAGACTGAGCTTTCGAAGGCGTTCATGGGCGCGACCCAATAGGCCGTCTGCGATAATGGGGTGCAGTATTTTAGGAAGCCGTGCACAATATAGGCTGATGCACGCATATCAGGGTGTCTGGAAGGCACCGTTGGAAGGAGCCAAGCAATAATGCCGATGCAATTCGTTACCAAGGCCGATCCGGAGCTCGCCCAGATCTTAGACAAGGAGCTCGAGAGGCAGCGATCGAGCATCGAGCTCATCGCCTCAGAGAACTTCACCTCGCTTGCGGTCATGGAGGCAGTCGGCAGCGTCCTCACCAACAAATACGCCGAAGGGTACCCCGGCAAGCGCTACTACGGTGGCTGCGAGATCGTTGACCTGGCAGAAGACTTGGCACGAGACCGCGCATGCGAGCTGTTCGGCTGCACATATGCCAACGTGCAGCCGCACTCCGGGGCAAACGCGAACTTCGGCGCCTATACCGCGTTGCTTGAAATGGGGGACACGGTCTTAGGCATGAGCCTTGCGGAGGGCGGGCACCTCACCCATGGGTCGCCCGTCAACTTCTCGGGGCGCTTCTATGACTTCGTGCCGTATGGTGTCGATTCCGAAAACGAGATGATCGATTATGACAGCCTGCTTTGCCTCGCGAAGGAAAGCAGGCCGAAGATGATCGTGGCAGGCGCGTCGGCCTATCCCCGCACCATCGACTTCGAGCGCTTCCGTGCCATCGCAGACGAGGTCGGGGCTTATTTCATGGTCGACATGGCGCACATCGCCGGCCTGGTCGCCGGCGGGGCGCACCCAAGCCCCATGCCGTATGCCGACATCGTCACCTCGACGAGCCATAAAACGCTTCGGGGCCCTCGCGGCGGCTTCATCTTGACCAACGACGAGGAAATCGCCAAAAAGGTCGACAAGGCCATGTTCCCGGGCGCCCAGGGAGGCCCGCTCATGCATGTGATCGCCGGCAAGGCGGTTGCCTTTGGCGAGGCCCTGCAGCCTGAATACAAGGCCTATGCCCAAAACGTCGTGGCAAACGCCGCAAAGCTGGGCGAGGGCATCTTGGCGGGCGGCTTGCGGCTTGTCTCTGGCGGCACGGACAACCATTTGTGCCTGGTCGACCTTACCGCCGCCGACGTGACCGGCAAAGACGCCGAAAAGATGCTTGAGCATGTCGGCATCACGGTGAACAAGAACACCATTCCGAACGAACCGCGTTCGCCCTTTATCACAAGCGGCATCCGCGTCGGTTCGGCGGCAGCGACCACCCGCGGGCTTACCGAGGACGAGTTCTATCGGGTCGGAGAACTGATCGCGGCGTGCGTCTTTGCCGCCGAAGACAAGGCGACCCTCGATTCCATCGCCGGCGAAGTGGCCTCCATGCTCGAACAGCACCCGCTCTACCCCGAACTCTAGCCAGAAGCGAGAAAAAGGGACGGTCACTTTTTCTCACACTTTACAAAGCAAGCATCAACATGAGGAATGAGAAAAAGTGACCGTCCCTTTTTCTCACCTTAAGCAGGAGAGTGGCCGAGCAATGACGAAGACCTTTGAGCGCGTGACCGTGGTTGACCATCCGATGGTGCAGCATAAGCTGTCCATTCTTCGGAACAAGGAGACCTCGTCGAAGAAGTTCCGCGACCTTATCAAGGAGATCGCTATCTTCGAAGGCTATGAGGCCACACGGAACTTCCCTCTTGCCGACATCACGGTCGAGACCCCTATTGCCACTACGACCTGCAAGGCGATCAAGGGAAAGAAGGTCGCGGTGGTTCCCATACTCCGCGCCGGGCTCGGCATGGTCGAAGGGATGCTCGAGCTTACCCCGGCCGCCCGCGTAGGGCATTTGGGCATGTACCGTGACGAGGAGACCCACGAGCCGGTCGAGTATTACGCCAAGCTCCCCGAGGACATAACCGAGCGCGATGTCGTATTGGTTGATCCCATGCTTGCAACGGGCGGGTCGGCCGTAGCGGCGATCGCGTTCCTGCGGAAGCTTGGCGTAAGAAACATCAAGCTGGTCGTTATCGTGGCCGCGCCTGCAGGCATCGAGGCGGTGCTTGCCGCAGACCCGCATGTGCAGATATTCACCTGCGCGATCGATGACGGCCTCAACGAGGCCGCCTACATCGTGCCCGGCCTCGGCGATGCGGGGGACCGTATCTTCGGAACGAAGTAAGGAAAGTGAAACAAAGGGGCAGCCCTTCGTTTCACGTAGCCTGTATCACCATTAATCGGATTTGAAACGAAGTGGCTGCCCCTTTGTTTCACGAGGGAGGCACCATGTCCGTTGACAACCGCCCATCTTGGGACGAATACTTCATGAAGCTTGCACACGAGGTGGCAACCCGCACCACCTGCATGCGGCGTGCCGTCGGAGCCGTCATCGTGAAGGACCGCCGCATCCTGGCAACCGGCTACAACGGCGTCCCCACCAACCTCACGCACTGCATCGACGCAGGCTGCCTGCGCCAAGAGCTCGGCGTTCCCTCAGGGCAGCGCCATGAGATATGCCGCGGGCTCCACGCCGAGCAGAACGCCATCATCCAAGCTGCACGCTATGGGATCGACATCTCGGGCTCGTCGATCTATATCACCACACAGCCCTGTGTTGTCTGTGCCAAGATGATCATCAACGCCGGCATCACCGAGATCGTATACGAGAACCCCTACGACGACGAGCTCTCTATGTCCATGCTCAAAGAGGCGGGCATCAAGATGCGTATCTTCGAATTGGGGGCGCAATAATCACATAAAGGCGTGCGGGGCAGTGGGGTATCCGGCACGTTCCAAGGGGTGAAAAACCCAAGTTAAGAGTGGGTTTTTAATGCTCGACGAAATCTTCATCCACTCACCAGATTTTTAACAGGTTTTTACAACTTTTCTTCACAGGCTTGTTAAAGTTCCGTTAACATGTTCCGTTGGTTTATGTTAGTAAGCGAGTAAAAGCTGGAAGAATGCTATGGTTCTAGCAATAGTATTGGGTGCTGTGGCCGGGGCTGTCGGATTTCTTCCTCTCTTCGGGGGTTTGCAGCTTGCGAAACGCGCCACCGCTACCAGCAATTTGAGTCATGCAGCTGCGCTATTGCTGAGTGCCCTGGTGTCGCTTATCGTACTGGGGGGTGCACTGGCTGCCTGTGTCATCTTTGCCCGGGACTTGCTTTTACCTTTTGCATTGGCAGAGGCTGCCGCTTTGGTCGTCATAGCGGTTGTCTATACTGTGAAAAAAATGGTTCGGAAGTAACAAGGAAGGGTAATACGTGGACGCTCTCGACTCACTTACCAGTCAGGTACCTCATCTACAACATTCTTTTGACTCTACTGCTGTATTCAGCATAGGCCCCTTTGTGGTGACAAACTACACCTTCTGGTTGGCTATCTGCTTTGTGGTGACGCTCGTCGTTGTGTTGGTGAGCTCCCGGCGGTTGAAAATGATCCCGTCTGGCAAATTCGTCAACATGATCGAATACGGCTATAACTTTGTGCGTAAAGACATGGGCGAAGATGTTATCGGGCATGGCTTCAAAAAGCACATCCCCTTCTTGGCTACGATGTTTTTCTTCATACTGATCTCGAACTTCATCGGCCTGATTCCTGGTTGTAAGACTCCGACAGGCTCGATCAGCATTACCTGGGCGCTTGCCTTGATATCGTTCATTTACTTCAACTTCTGGGGGATCAAGACCCAGGGCGGGCTCACCTACCTGAAAAATATCGCCCCCTCGGGGCTCCCGATCTTCATGGTACCGATTATCTGGGTCTTCGAATTCGTATCCCTCGTGCTTCGTTTGCTGACCCTGGCCGTCCGGCTCTATGGCAACATGTTCGCCGGCCACATGGTCTTGGGCATCTTCGCCCTGGCAACGAGCGTTTTTATTGGCACAGCCATCCAGAATGCTGATTTCTTGACTGGGCTGCCTTCGATCATCTGGTTCGCCTTGTTGCTGGCTATGTATGCCCTCGAAACGTTGGTGGCTTTTTTGCAGGCCTTTGTGTTTACCGTACTGAGCTCGGTATATATCTCTTTGGCTACATCAACGCACTAAATTTGGTTTTCCCGGCGATCCACCGCCGGCAAACGATATGTATGAATGTGTTTTCGGCAGCGGATCCGAAAACGACTAAAGGAGGAAACACGTGGATATTACTTTGGCACTTGCAGCACTGAAGGTCGTTGGCTTCGGCCTCGGCGTCATCGGCCCCGGTATCGGCATCGGGATCGCTTGTTACGGTTGCTGCGTCGCTACCGCTCGTCAGCCTGAATTGCAGGGTCGTATGTTTACCAACTTCATACTCGCTGCAGCGCTTACAGAAGCTCTTGCCCTTATCGGTTTCGTGCTTGCGCTTATCCTGTAAATTCTGGTCTGATTCGGTTCAAAAGCCGTAACAAGGCTAGAAGGAGGTTTTAAGTGAAAGCAGGAGCGAAAAAAGCAGCAGCCGCAGTTGGCATCAGTACTTTTGCCGTCTCGGGCTCGATCCTTGCTTTTCCTGCGCTCGCGTTTGCTAGCGAAGAGGCTGAGTCAAGCGGAGGAATCAATGCAATTCTGCCTAATATGACAGAGTTCATCCCCATGCTTGTCGCCTTCATTATCCTTTGGATCGTTCTCGCCAAACTCGGGTGGCCGATGTTTAATGCCATGCTCGAGAAACGCGAGACAACCATCAAGGGTGCCCTTGAGGAATCTGAAAAGGCGCGCATTGAAAGCGAACGCGTATTGCAGGAATACAAACAGCAGCTTGCAGAAGCAAAAGTGCAGGCGGCATCTATCGTCGCCGAAGCTAAGAAGACCGGCGAGGCTGTCAAGGCCGAGTTGAGCGACAAGGCGCAGAAGGAGGCCGACGCGATCATCGCGAAGGCGAAGGATGCAATAGAGACGGAGAAGAAGGCGGCAATCGCCGAGCTCCAGAGCTCTGTTGCCGATACCTCTATCGCCGTTGCCTCGAAGCTCATAGGCAGCGACCTGAATGACGACGAGCATCGTAAGATCGTCGAGCGTTACGTGAACGAGGCAGGTAACTTCAATGCCAATTAATCGTCTTGTCGTGCGTGAAGAAGTTGCCACCTATGCGGCCGTTTTACTGGACGGTGTATATGAGGCAGGCGGACAGGATGCCGTGCTCGAAGTGCGCGAGCAGCTCAATGCTGTTGCTCGTTACTTGCGCGAGAGCATAGATCTTTCCGATGCTTTGGCTGATACCAGTTTCACCCCTGAACAGCATAATACCTT
>JAVBQH010000112.1:0-22910 GCA_031549175.1 Raoultibacter sp. | reverse complement strand
ATCGCCCTGATCCCGGCAAACGCTGCGGCGACCGTATACAACAAGACCAAGGGCGAGGTGCAGGTCCTGAATATCAACACGCTTGGGGTCTTGCAGGTGGTGAGCGCCGATACGGGCATCTCCTCGTTGAGCGACCTCGCTGGACACACGGTTTTGATGACCGGCAAGGGCACGACGCCCGAGTATACCTTTGCCGCGCTTCTGGAAAAGGCCGGCATTGCCGACCAGGTCACACTCGAGTTCAAGTCGGAGGCGACCGAGCTCGCGGCCGCCTTGGTCGCAAATCCCCATGCCATTGCCGTATTGCCCGAGCCATATGCGACCTCGGTCATAGCAAAGGAGAGCAGTTTGGAGCGGCGCATCGACCTCTCGCGCGAGTGGAAAGACGTCATGGGAGAAGATATGGCCACCGGCGTCACCGTTGTCCGGACGCAGTTCGCCAAAGACCATCCCCAAGCCGTGGCGGAATTCATGGAGGCGCAGGCAGCCTCTGTGTCGGCCGCCAACAGCAACCCCGACCAGGCCGCCGTTTACGTCGTCGAGGCCGGAATCATCGAGAACGCTTCAATTGCCGCACATGCCATACCTGGCTGTAATCTGGTATGCATCGAATCCCCAGGCCTCCAACCCGCCCTCTCGAGCTACCTGAATGCCCTGTTCGCACAAAACCCCGGATCGATCGGCGGTGCGCTTCCGGCCGACGACTTCTATTACGCGAAGTAGCCGTCCCCTATGGCAGGCATCCTGAAACGCATAGGTATCGTGGTGTTTTGGCTGCTTGTCTGGCAGCTGGTCAGCGTGCTTGTGGGCAACCCGGTTCTTTTGTGCGGGCCGGCAGATGTTGTCGTCGCGCTTGCCGGCGATGTCATTACCTCAGCGTTTTGGCTTGCCATTGGCGGCTCTTTGGTGCGGATCGTGGCGGGGCTCGCGGCTGCCTTCGCCTGCGGCCTCGTGTTCGGCGCCTTCGCCTGGCGAAGCCCTTTTTTTGGAGACGTCCTCGACCCGGCTATCCGATTCCTCAAAAGCGTGCCGATCGTCTGCTTCATCGTGCTGCTTTTGATCTGGTTCGGCTCAACGTATGTGAGCGCCATCGCGGTATTCTTGGTGGCCTTCCCCGCTTTCTATTTCGCGACGATCGAGGGCCTGCAGGCGCGCGATGGAAAGATGCTTGAACTGCTTCAGGTGTTCGGGGTCTCCCGGATGCGCCGCGTCGCCGCCTTGTATGTGCCGACCCTGACCCCCTTCCTTACCGCGACGGGGCGCGTTGCGGTCGGCATGGGCTGGAAGGCTGGCGTGGCGGCCGAGCTCATCGGCCTGCCTTTCGGCAGCATCGGCACAAACATCTATCAGGCGAAAATCACGCTTTCTTCAGCCGACCTGCTTGCCTGGACAGCGGTGATCGTATTGTTGAGCCTCATCTGCGAACGTGTCTTCCTATGGCTCTTGAAGAGGTCGGGCGACTGGTCTTGGAATGCAGCACTCCCCCGCTACCAAGCCCCTGCAACAGGCCTTTCGCCGGAAGCCCCCACAGGCGAAGCATCCGGCAACCGAGAAAGGGGGACTGTCCCCTTTTCTCGGTTAGGTTCGCTGGTCAGCCTGGAAGGCGTTACGAAGTATTTTGACGGGCGCGCAGTCGTCGATGACCTGTCGGCCGAAATCGGACCCGGTGAGAGATGGGGCTTGTCGAGCCCTTCGGGATCAGGCAAAACAAGCCTGCTTCTTATGGCAGCCGGCCTGCTTGCACCCGATGCCGGTAGCGTGAAGTCCAATGCACGGCTTGGCATGGTCTTCCAGGAAACGCGGCTCTTCGAAAACCAGAGCGCATTGGACAACATCCGCCTGGTGGCAGGGCACCATTGCTCCCTCGTCGCCATCGAGGGGCTTTTGCAGGAATTGCTTCCCGGACAGGATTTCATGAAACCTGTCGCCCAGTTTTCCGGAGGGCAGCGCCGCCGTATCGAAGTCGTCCGGGCGCTCGCAGCAGCCTCCCAGCTTGTTTTGCTCGACGAACCCTTTACCGGGCTCGATGAGGCAAACAAGGTTATCGTTCAGACATTCATCTTGCAGCACCTTGACGGCCGGGCCCTGATAATAGCCAGCCATGACCGACAGGACTTCGACGCACTCGAAGTGGGCCGGCTTCTTTTCTAGGAATAGGAAGGTGGGCCGGGTCGAACTTGCGTGCAAGAGGGTCTGGTCCTTTTACGCGGTGGGGCTTTTAGACAGCCCGCCAAGGACGTCAAGATTTGGACTTTCTCGGGTGCTGGTGTGCAAATCGGGCGTTTTGAGGATGATGAACTATAATGGGTCATTCAGGCCAGGGGCATCGCCTTTCGAAACAGTGATGACCGGCGCCAGACACGTTGGGCTGTGCGGATGGGAGAGGCCGCTCATATAAGCAGGATGAACACTGATCAAAACGGAAAGCGGGACCAGGAAGGGCATGTCACACCTGACAGCCGGCATGCGCATGCCGCGCCCCACGACACACATTCCAGACCTGACGCTTCGCGTCCAGCACGTATCCCCCAACGTAGCACACAGCACCAACAAGGCGGAGCCCACGCAAAGGAAGCAGCGCCTGAAGCCAGGTCGGCGCGTTTTCAACGGGGAAGATCTGACAAGCCGAAAAAGCCCGGCCTCCTTGAGCGCACGGTAACCGCCTGGTTCAACCGGCTTGCCGGAGCTGCCGCCGAAGGCTCGTTCAGCGGGCAGGATGAAATGTATGCCGCCCACCGCACCAAACGGGATTACGTGTGGAACACCATCGGCATTGCCACGTGGGGTATGGTCTTCCCCATCCTGACCATCGTGGTCACCCAACTTGTCGGGGTAGAGCAGGCAGGCATGTTCTCCATGGCCTTCGTCGTGGGCATGCTTCTTATGATCATTGCCAACTATGGGGTACGCACGTATCAGGTCTCAGATCTGGATGAGGCGCACTCCTTTTCCGACTACCAGATAAACCGTTGGCTTACCTGCATCATCATGGTGGTGGTGGGGGTGCTGTATTGCCTGGTACGCGGGTATGCCGACGACATGTTCACCATCAGTCTCGCCGTTTACTTCTACAAGATGATCGACGGCCTCGCGGATGTCTACGAAGGCCGCCTGCAGCAGATGGACAAGCTCTACCTGGCCGGTGTCTCGCAAAGCATTCGTTCGGTCGTAGTCATGGTCGTGTTCAGCATCTTCTTGCTGATTACGCAGAACCTGATGCTTGCCTGCATCGCCATGGCAGTCGCCTCCCTCGCGACCCTGATCATCGTGACGATTCCGCTTGCCTTGCTGGAAACCCCGAAGTCGAACAAGCCCCGTCTCTCGAGTATCTCAGGACTGTTCAAGCAGTGTTTCCCCCTGTTCATTGCGCTGTTTTTGTATGCGCTGATCGACAACATGCCGAAATTCGTCATGGAGGGCGTGCTCAGCTACGATAACCAGCTCTATTTCAATGCGCTGTACTTCCCCGCCATGTCGATCCTTCTTGCAGTCGGATTGATCTATAAACCGCAGCTGGTACGCCTGGCAAACCTCTGGGCGGATCCGAGCAAGCACAAGCGCTTCGACCTGATCATCGTTGCCATGCTGGCCGTCATCGTGGTGTTCACGCTGATCGCGATCTTCATCATGGCTTGGATCGGCATACCGATCATGAGCTTCCTCTATGGCGTCGACTTCGAGCAGTTCCGGGGCCTGAGCTACATCATGCTTGCCGCCGGCGGCGTCACGGCTGCGATCGATTTCCTCTACCAGGTGATCACCGTGCTCAGGCGCCAGAAATCCGTCACGAAGCTGTATCTGATAACCTTCGGATTCTCGTTGTTCATCCCCGTGCTGCTGGTGACCTTCACCGGCCTCCCCGGCGCCGTCATCGGCTACCTGATTGTTATGTGCATCCTCTTCGTACTGTTGATATGGGATTACTTCCGTATTCGCATGGGGTTTGTCGAAGAGGAGGCCGTCCTGCATGAAGCCGAGGAGAAGAAGCGTCCCAGCGAGATCCGTGCCCAGCGCGACCGGCTCAAACAGCATCGCGGATCCGGCGTCAGCAAGAAGCCGGACAAGAAGTAGCCGGTCACTCCCAGCTCTGCTTTCGTACCGCCTATCCCGAGCCTCGGCTCGGCTAGCCGAGAACCGGGGACAGTCCCCTTTTCTCGGTTTCAGGGAGTGCTGCCCCCTTGCTCTACGATGGGCTTGCACCTACTTCGCCCCGCGTGGTCGCGAATGCCGACCCCGTTTTCATCCTCGGCTCCCGTATCAAGAAACAAGAACAAATGTTTCACGTGAAACATTCTGCGTAAGGTTTTCGACCGGAGGTTTGCCCTCCACGGCGAAGCGACTTTTTTTGTCATTCGGATTTTGGAACTTATCCGCCTTGCCCAAGACTCTGTCATGGACGACCTCGAGCATAAGCATCTGCTTCTAAGAAAGGCCGCGGAGTCTTTGGGTTCTTTTACAAAGGGACCCTATTCCCTTTCGCGCAGAGAAGAAGAGGCTCTGTTCCTTATCGTGCAACATTCTTTGTTCGATGCGTTTTCTGAAGTTTCCCTAAGGGATATTGCGGCAAACCTAGATGTAGGCCTTCAAACAGCTCGAAAATATACGCTCCGGCTTGAGGAAAAGCACCTGTTGAAAACTACCTCACACTACCCTTTGAAGTTTGCATTGACTGACGAGGCACTCGAAGCATTTAACATTGCCGAAGGTTGAGGCGGCGGCAGGTGCCCTCAAGCCTTGTCTGCCTGGACTTCAACTAGCCCTTCTTCTTCCTGACCGCCTTGCTCCGATGGCTCGATGCGGGCAATGGCCGCGATCCCGCTTATCAGGAGCGTCCATATAACCAGCCCTATCACCACCCCTATGATGAGGCCGAACGAGCCTTGGAACCAGATAAGCAAAATGATCCCGGCGACCACGAAACCGCCTATGATCCCTTCGAGGCGGTGCCTGTTGACGAATTGGAAGAACGGCGCGGTGCTCTCGCGATGAGAGAACGAACCGAGCTGTTCGCGAACCCGGTCGCTGCGCATGACATAACCCACTGCCAGCGCAATCAGGGCGATGGCGATGCCTGCGATTCCGACGCCCCTCATTCCTGCAAGCAGGGGGTCGGCAACGATGGAGTAGAAAGACGATGCCGCAGCCTTCCCGCCAGAACCAAGGCCCGGAATCGAATTGACGAGCGGTGTCTGGGCGGCATTCACGAGCACGAGGGAGAGCACCATGGCTATGAACGTTCCCAGACCAAGCCAAAGGACCGTCTTGCGTTTTTGAGGCGCGAGCGCAATAGCAAGCGCAGCAAGGACAGGGATCAGCAAGAGGATCATCTCCAGGCTGCCTTGCAAGGCGTTGAAGACCGACTGCGCCTGCGCCAAAGCAGGGGAAGAAAACAAGACGATCGTACCCCGATCCGCGGGAATGCTTGCAAGGCGGTCAAAGCCTTTGCTTTCGAGAGCGCTGCCTACCTCATCGGCAATTTCGTCCAGATTCAGCTCGACCGCCCCTGAGTCGACCAAGACAACGCCTTTGGGGCTTGTCCCGGTAAAGACCGTGACTACCGCCGGATGGCTGCCCCGGCATACCGATGCCCACAACGAAGAGAACGAGGGCGATGAAATGATGCTGTCGGTCTCCCTCTCGATAAACGAATCGACTGCAGAGGCGATAGGCGCGGCCAAGGGTTGGGCGCCCTCCGGAAGGTATGTCTCCGCAAGCTTTTGGGAGTCCAGGGCATCAATCAAACCGGCAGAGACCTGATCTGCGACAGCCTGCTGGATTTCGGGGGACTCTGAAAGAGGGGCGGTCGTCGCAACCCATTGCTCGGTATCCAGGATCGTGGTCTTGAGCCAGTATGTTGGCACCGCGGCGGTTATCAGCAACACGGCGAGAACAACCAGCACCGCCGATCCGGCCGTCCGCCATCGGCGGCTTTTTTCGGACTTGCTTGCTGCCTCTTGACGTGCGTCGGGGTCAAGCCCGGTCGTCGGATTGTCGTTCATCTCGGGCATCGTTTGCCTCTTTCGTCCTCATAGGGCTGCAAATTCGGCATATCATAGCATGGCGGAAAGCGTGCGATACCTGGCCTCGCACGCTGTTGCAATGACGTTACTCGGCTTGGGTGTGAGTAGCATTAACTGGGGCGGAGCACCCATCAAGCCCTGAAAGCGGGAAAGAGGATCTTCCCGTATTCTTTGAAGCGTCAACAAAGACGGAGAATTCTTTGCTATGACGATGAGGCTTTGGAGTCGCGAAAAACAAGCCTGGAGGCGGTGCCCTCTTCTGTGACAGGCGTTACGATCGCGTCTTCACCTCACAACGGCGTAGATTCGTACTACTCGGTCAGAGGGTTTCGCGGTTCGTTGAGGGTTTAAGTCGATCGGCCAACTCGATTTTGCCTTGAAGGACGTCCTCGCTCAGTATGCGGCACATCTTTTCGGGTTCTTCGAAGCAGGGGCTGTGTGCAGAATTCTCGAATGTATAGAAGCCTTTGAGAGGTGCTTCGACCGCCTGGAGGTATTCTTTGGCGAGCGCATAAGACACCTGGTAATCGAATATGCCTTGCAGCACGTAAACGGGGGTCTCCAAGCGCGGCACCTGCTCGAATAAATCCGATTGTGCGACGGCATCCCAAAGGCAGCTCAAGGAAAGCGAACCGCCCTTTGCATACCGCATTTTCTCCGACCAGCTGTACTCCTTGCAACGCACCACGATCATGACGGCTTTTGTGAGGGAAGTCCATTGATGCATTATCCCGACGCCGAGTTTCGTCATGCCGGCGGTTCTTGTTCCGAGATATCTGATGTCTACAGGGGCTCCCTTATCGATGGGGATATTCTCAAGCCTCCGCACCATCTTCTTGTTCCCGGCGTTGCGGAATTGTTCGAGCATATAGGAATAAGCCAGCTTCTCCGATTCCGCCTGTCGTGCAACTTGCCCGGTGCCGATGTAGGCATGGAAGAGCTCGGGCGCCCTCTGTACCGTAAGCACGCCGAGTAATGATCCCCAAGAGTGCCCCATCAGGTATATTTTCTCTTTGTTGAAGCGTTCGCGCAGGTAATCAACCACTATGAGCGTGTCATCGATCATCTGTTCAACCGTCATGGTGTCCCGTGGTATATCGCTGTGATACGAAATGCCGCTTCCTCGCTGCTCCCACCAGCATACGGTGAACAGGTCGTCTAAGCCGGTGGGGTATTGCAGCTCAAAAGAAATCTCCGGGGAGCCGGGGCCGCCATGGAGGATAAGCAAAACCGGACTGCCGGTGTCTTTGCTTTGCAGAAACATGCCTTGCCGTATGTCGTTGACTTCGAGATAGGTTCTTTCAAACATCCGATACCTTCGTCCCTGTTCCGCTCTTGTTCTGCGCCAATAAGAGGATACCTGTAAAGGGGTTTTACCGCTACCAAATCTTTGTGTGAGTAGCACGACCTATATGCTGGAGAGGGCGCCGGGACGCTATATGCCGACGAGCTTCCTGAACGCAAAAGCGAGATAGTCTCCGTGATAGATTGTCGGCAGAAGAATCCCGAAGGCCATCGCACCCTTCGCCAGGGAAGCCTCTTCCCACAGTAAAAGTTACTCGCACTCGGCTTGGTGGCCATTTGCTTTCGTCGCCTTGCTGCCCGATAATGAAGACAACAGGAGAGGCTATGACGGCAACCATACTCACACCCACGGCAAAGTTTGAGGTCGCAGTTTGCGGCCAGACCATCCTTGAAGCAATCCAAACATGCGGCATCGATTTCCCCGCGCCCTGCGGCGGGGCAGGAACCTGCGGAAAGTGCCAGGTTTTTTTGCAGGATTGTGAAGGCTTGCGCTACGTGCTTGCCTGCAAGACCGTGCTTGCAGAAGGTGCCGAGGTCCGTCTCGATTCCAACAAGGAGCTTGCAGTCAAAGAGCAGGGCGCTGTTGCGGCCTACCGGTCTTTTGACGCGCGAACCGGCTATGGCCTTGCCATCGATATCGGAACCACCACGATGGTGTGCCGCCTTCATGACCTGGAAACCGGAGCCTTGCTTGCCTCACGCGGCAAGGTGAATCCGCAGGTTGTCTTTGGGGCCGATGTGATCACACGCATAAAAGCCAGCATGGAAGGCCGCCTGGACGACATGTGCGACCTCGTGCGCAGCTCGCTTGATGCGTTGGTTGACGAGCTTTGCCTACAGGCCGGCATTCACCGGGAGGAAATCGCCGAGACGGTCGTCGTCGGCAACACCGTGGTCGAGCACCTGGCAGCAGGCCTTGCCCCCGATTCGATCGGCGTCGCACCCTATCAGCCTCTTTCCCTGTTTGGAGTGCACCTGCCTTTCGAGCCGGTTTCGCAGGAAGCCTATTTTTCACCTGCCATCTCGGGATATGTCGGAGGCGACATTGCCGCGGGCCTCCTGTCGACCCGGATGAGCGAAGGGGACGGGCTCCGGCTTTACCTTGACCTGGGCACCAACGGCGAACTCGCTATCGGTAACAAGGATCGGATCACCTGTTGCGCGACTGCTGCAGGCCCCGTGTTCGAAGGAGCCGGGATCCATTTCGGCTTGGCCGCCCAACCAGGCGCCATATCGGCTGTCTCTTTGCATGCGAACACCTTGGAGCTTGAAACCCTCGGCGGAGAGCCGCCGGTCGGCATATGCGGGTCCGGTCTCATCGACGCGATTGCCCTCATGCTTGAGGCGGGGGTCATCGACGAGACCGGAAGGCTATTGGGGGCTGACGAGGTTGGGCCCGCCTGGCGGCCCTTCATCGCAAAGGGGGAGCGCGGGAACAGGTTCTTCCTTGATGCGGACCGTTCGATATACATCACCCAAGGAGACGTCCGCAACGTTCAGCTTGCAAAGGCAGCCATCTGCGCCGGCATACTCACCCTGTTCGACCGCTATCGGGTGGCGCCGGATGATGTGGACGGCTTGTTGATCGCGGGCGGCTTCGGCAGTTTCCTCGACATCGAGTCCGCCGCCCGCATCGGCCTCTTCCCCAGCTCATTGTTGCCGCAAGCCCGAAGCGTCGGCAACATGGCTGCCGAGGGCGCCAGCGAGATGCTCCTTTCTTGCCAAGCCAGAGAGACAGCGCAGGCAATAGCCTCCGCCAGCGAATACATCGAGCTTTCAACCAGCGTGGCCTTCAGCAAGTACTACATCGAGTGCATGATGATGTGAGGGCAAAAAGAGGGCGGCCGCTTTGAGCGCCAAGGGAAATTCTTCGAAGAAATGGAAAAATAACTGGATATTGCTGCCCCTGGCGGACGTCACCTGTTTGATTCGGACGTCGGCATGTATGATATACCCCAAGGAAATTTGGAGACGCTTTTGATGCAACGCGCGAATATGGAAGGTACTAACTGGAGGTGAACGGCATGACGATTCTGGATGACATCAGTGCTGCGGTACAGGCAGGAAGACAAAAAGAAGTTGAGGAACTGGTTCAAAAGGCAATCGACGAAGGCATAGACGCCCAAGAAATCCTTAATGGGGGTCTTATGGCGGCCATGGAGATCATCGGCCCCAAGTTCAAAGACGGCGAGCTGTTCATGCCTGAGGTGCTGATAGCCGCGCGGGCGCTCAACGCCGGAACCGCCCTTTTGAAACCCCTGCTTGTTAAAGAAGGTGCCGGTTCTACCGGCTATGCCGTCATCGGAACGGTCAAAGGGGATATGCACGACATCGGCAAGAACCTCGTGAAAATGATGATGGAAGGCAAAGGCCTCGAAGTAGAGGATCTCGGCGTCGACGTCGAGCCCGAGGCTTTCGTCGAATATCTAAAGGCCCATCCCGAGGTGAAGATCGTCGGCTTCTCTTCTTTGCTGACGACCACGCTTCCCAATTTGGAAGAATCCGTGCAGGCAGTGGTCGACGCCGGGCTGCATGACCGCGTGAAGATCATGGTCGGCGGCGCTCCGGTCACGCAGGAATTCGCCGACAAAGTCGGCGCGGATGCCTATACGCCCGATGCCGTTTCGGCAGCAGAGGCGGCAGTCAGGCTCATCAACGAAGCCTAATGAGAAAAAGTGACCGTCCCTTTTTCTCATAGGAGGTAAGAAGTGCGTGACCAATAGCTTCAAACAAGCCTTGGTGAACAAAGAATTCGTGGTCACCTGCGAAATGATCCCTGGACGTGGGGCGCATGAGGCTGCGCAGGCACGCGAATTCGAAAACGCCCAGGCTATATATGCGACCGGCTTGGTCCATGCAATTTCGATTACCGAAAACCCTGGTGGAAACCCTGCCTTGTTGGCCGATGAGGCAGCGGTCGAGCTGCATCGCGCAGGAATCACCCCCGTCGTCCATTTCACCTGCAAAGACAAGAACCGCAACCAGATGCAGTCCCAACTTTACGCGCTTGAGCGCAACGGCATCCAGAATGTGCTCGTGATGTCGGGCGACTATCAGTCGAGCGGCTTCCAAGGCAAGGCACGCCCGGTCTTCGACCTCGACCCGGTCCAAACGCTTGGTTTGATTTCGGGGATGAACGAAGGCCTGGTCGTGAAAGGCCCCCGGGGCGACAGCCAGGAAAAGCCCTCGCATTTCTTTGCGGGCGCCGTGGTCTCCCCTTTCAAGTATACCGAAGGGGAGCTGATCCCCCAGTACCTCAAGCTTGAAAAGAAAATACTTGCGGGCGCAAATTATATTATCTCCCAGCTCGGCTTCGATGTGCGCAAGATGCAAGAGCTCGTGATGTATGTGCGCGAGCGCGGGTACCACACCCCGTTGATTGCGAATATCTTCCTGATCAGCCGCGGAACCGCACGGTTCATGCGCCAAGGCGGCATCCCCGGATGCACCGTCAACGACGAGCTTATGCACCTTCTGGAAAACGAGGCGCAGGCCGACGACAAGGGTGCGGCCGCCCGAATCGAGCGCGCTGCCAAGATGGTCGCCATCGCCATGGGGCTCGGGTACTCGGGCGTCCATATCGGAGGCTTCGGGCTGACAGCCGAAACGGTAAGGTCGGTGCTGAACCGGGCAATGCAGCTTGTCGAACGCTGGCCAGAGCTTGCGCGCGAGATCAGCTACGGCGTGGCGGACGGCTATTACCTGTATGAGCCAGAATATGATGCGCAGGGCGCGCCATCCGGCCTTAACACGCCAGCTCATGCCTACCGCTCCGAAAAGGCCTCTGGCAAGCGTGTCTTCAAACGCTATGGGCTTTCGCGCTTCTTCCACAAGTGGGTATTGACACCTGACGAACGATTCTACAAGCGCCTTGCGAAATCGATGGACCGCCGCGAACGCAAGCATGGCATCAACCGTAGGCACGGCTTCGAGCACCTGGGGAAGACCGCCCTCTATGGGTGCGAGGACTGTGGTGATTGCGGCCTTGAAGCCTGCGTCTATTCCTGCCCGATGGCGCAATGCCCCAAATGCCAACGAAACGGCCCTTGCGGAGGCAGCTTCGAGGGCTGGTGCGAGGTCTATCCTGACGAGCGCTACTGCATCCACTACATGGCTTACCACCGCTTGAAGAAGTACGACGAACTGCAGAAGATGACGTCGTTCATCACACCCCCTAACGACTGGACCTTCAAAGAGACGAGCGCCTGGAGCAACTACACCCATCGGCGTGACAACGCGGCTCACCGGATCGCAGTCTCCCTCGGGCTTCCCGATCTGCAAGGCAGCGCAAAGGCCAAGGCACCCGCAAAGAACAGCGGGTCTTCACCGCACGAGAACAAGGAGCAGGAATGATTATCATAGGCGAGAAGATCAACGGCTTTATCCCGAAAACACTCAAGGCGATCGAGTCGAAGGATGCAGAATACATCAAAGCGATTGCGGCAGCGCAGACGGAAGGCGGAGCCGCGTATTTGGATATATGCGCCGGAGTCGCGCCAGAACTTGAAATGGGGACCATGGAGTGGCTCATCGGGCTTGCTCAGGAGGCAAGCGATCTACCCTTGTGCCTCGATAGTTCAGAGCCCCGGATCCTGCTTGACTGCATGCCCCTTTGCAATAAGCCCGGGCTTATAAACTCGATTTCGATGGAAGAGGGCAAGATCGAGTCGATCCTGCCCGCAATTGCCGGAACCACATGGGGCGTCATTGCGCTGACCTGCAATAACGAAGGCATTCCCGATGATCCGCCGACCAAGCTGGATATCGCCCGGCAGATGATCGAGCGGGCGCGCGAATACGGCATCGAAGATGGGCGGCTCTACATCGACCCGCTGGTCACCACCATGGCCACCAAGCAGGATTCGCTGCAGAACTTCATCGAGGGCATCAGGCTTATCCATGCTGAGTTCCCGAATGTCCATTTCACATCGGGGCTTTCGAATATCAGCTTTGGGATGCCTTACCGCAAGGCAATCAACATGCAGTTCCTCTGCCTTGCCATGAACGCCGGAATGGACAGTGCGATTATGGATCCGACCTCCCCCGATATGCAGGCGACCCTGCATGCGACCGCCGCATTGCTGGGGCAGGACGAATACTCTATGGAATACCTGCAGGCATACCGGTCAGGGCTCTTCCCGGTGAAACCCGAGTAGCCCGCAAAGCCTTGCCGCCGTATTACCCTGCCCGTATTACCCTGCGTGGGCGACGATCACTTGCAGTTCGTCTTTTCCGCCTGCGTTCACCAGTTCGTCAAAACCGAGCTTGGCCGCTGCGAACATCCCCCTCAATTGATCAGGGGAGAAGAACTGATGCTCATGATGGGCCGGGTTGTGTTTCGAGGCATGCGTGTAGGTGGTGTCCGCCAAGATGAAAAGGCCGCCCGGCTTGAGCACGCGTCTGACCTCGATCAGACCCTTCTGATGGTCTTCCCAATGGTGGAACGAAAGCGAGGTTATTACCGTGTCGAACGAGCCGTCCTCAAAAGGCAGCTCTTCCGCATTGCCTTCCTCATAGCTGATAGCTGCCTTGCCCGCCGTGGCTTCACGCGCGACCTCGAGCATCTTGGGAGAAGGATCCAGGCCGATAAGGTTCGCCTGGGGGAAATGCTCGGACACCGCAAGCATGAGCTGCCCGGTGCCGCAGCCGATATCCAAGATCTTTTGGGGCGCAGGCTGCCGCTCGACCAGGCAGGACACGACCGCTCGCTGAAGGGGCTCGACGACGGATCTCTGCAGGGGTGATTCGTTGTAGCCGGCTGCCTTCGTCTCGAAGGGATCGACCTTGTGCTGGTTGCGGCCGCCGTGGTCATGGTGCTCTTCGTGATGGCCCATACGCGCTCCTTGCCATAGTTTTCCTATTGCCTAGTATAGCGCCTGAGGAACTCCCAGACCTATACTATAATGTTGGGGTAGCTTCGACTCCAAGGGATGGTCGCGGTATGGCAGCATGGTATTCGGAAAATGATTCTGAAGATTTCCTCCAGGATTTCAATAGCTATCGGCTGAGCGCCGAACGCTTGATTGCCGACGTCAACCGCGGGCTTCTGCATATCAATGAGAGGCTGGCCGAGTTTCCCCGCCCCAAAGGCATCAACCACGTCCTTCCCTGGAAGAAGACCGTGATATCGCCTGAGGAACAGGTTCTCCTTGATAAGAAAAAGATGCTGGAAAGCCAGCGCGACGCCCTGACCATCTGTGCTCGCCAACCCGAATGGCTCTTGCTTGAATACGACTACCTGGACAACCGGGCGGTGGTCTTGGCAAAAGATTCGGTTGCCATGATGCCGATGACCGAAAGGCAGAATGTGATTTCGGTTACCTGGATGACATCGGCCGCCCGGACCTGGCTGAACGACACCTTCTACAACAAATGGCTCACCGAGAAGCAGCGTTCCCGCGTGCTGCCTTCGAAAGTCGCCGACCCGTGCGATGACGCATATGACACGGAAGACAAGGTCTTCATCCTTTCCGCCGATGAGGCCGAAGACTACCTCCATGCTGGAAGGCTGACCGGCACCACCATGAAGACCCGGTACGCAGGGTTTCCCCTGCAATACTACAGCCCCGGCGACTCGTCGAGCTGGTGGGTGCGTCCCGAAGAGGGGCACTACCACGTGAACGGGCGCGGTGAAGTGATACGCATCAACTCCGACGTCTACGCGATCCATGGCATCCGGCCTGCCCTCGCCGTTGCAATCAACGGCTGAACCCCTTGCACGCGAGGCGGCCGCTCCCTGTTTCACCCGGCGAAGGTTTTGGGGCGGGCAGGCAGGCCCTTTTGTCCCACCCTGCCCGCCTTTTCGAGGACGGCTGCCCTTCATTTACAACATTGATGGAGCTGGCCGAAAACCCTCTTCCTTCTGGCCAGAGTACGGTATGCTATAAGCTCCCAACGATGATCGAAAGACAAGGTGTGAATCAATGGCCGATGTAGTCTCGTTTCCTTGTGTCCGCCCACGCGCCGACGTGGTGGATGAAGTTGCCGCCCTTCCCTACGACGTATACAACCTGGCTGAGGCACGGGAGGAAATCGCACGGCACCCCCATTCATTTCTGCGGATCGACATGGCCGAGACCATGCTTCCCGACACCATCGAATCAAACGACCCCGCCATATACGAGAAGGCGCGCGAGCTGCTTGAGGATGATATAGCAGACGGCCTCTATATCGAAGACCTCGCCCCCCACTATTACCTGTACCGTCTCTGCGCCCCCGACGGGCGTAGCCAGACCGGCGTCGTCGGTTGTGCCTCGATTGACGATTACCAAAACGGCATCATCAAAAAGCACGAGAACACGAAGCCTGATAAGGAGATCGACCGCATCCGCCACGTTGACACCTGCAACGCCCAGACCGGCCCGATCTTCCTTGCCTTCAGATCGGACGGGCGCATCGAGGCCGTCATGGAAAGGGCTGCGGACCTGCTTCCTTTGTACGACTTCACGGCAGACGACGGCGTACGCCATACGGTATGGCGTGTCGACGACGCAGCCGATGAAGCCATTATCCGGGAATCCTTCGAATCGACCGACTCCCTCTACCTCGCCGACGGGCATCACCGCACCGCCTCTGCGGTGAAGGCGGGCTTGCTCCGCCGCGAACAGGCGCAGGCAGCGGCTGGCGTGCAGAGCTGGGGCGAAGCGCCTGAACTACCTTCCGACCACTTCCTTTCCGTCAACTTCCCTTCAAGCCAACTTGAGATACTTGACTACAACCGCGTCGTCTCCGGCCTCAACGGGCTGTCCAAGGAAGAGTATCTTGAGCGTGTCCGCGAACACTTCGATATCGCCGGCTCGCAGGCCGAGCCGTTCAAGCCGCAGCACAAAGGCAGCATCGGCATGTTCGTCGATGGGCAGTGGTATGCGCTCGAAGTGAAAGACGAGCTCAAGTCCGATGACCCGGTTGCCGGGCTCGACGTCTCGATCCTGCAGAACTACCTGCTTGACCCGATCCTTGGCATCAAGGATCCCCGCACTGACAAGCGTATTGACTTTGTCGGCGGCATCAGGGGACTTGCTGAGCTGGAGCGGCGCGTTGCAACCGACATGACGGTCGGATTCGGCATGTACCCCACGTCGATAGAGGAGCTGTTTGCCGTTGCCGACGCCGGCTTGCTCATGCCCCCGAAATCCACCTGGTTCGAGCCGAAGCCCCGCAGCGGGATATTCATCCACCGCATCTAGCACATGATTTTCGGCCGACAACCCCTTTTTTGCACCAAGGCTTCATGTAAAGCCGGTCATTGCACCTTTATAAGCTCTTCCCAAAACGGCGACGTTATTTTGCTATACAGCTCGGCAAGGTCCTTCGGCGGAATGAGCATCTTTTCGCTGATCCATTTTTGCATCCACATGGCCTGGGAGGATGCAAAAAAGTATGCTGTATAGTCGAGCTGCCATTCGGGCATAGGCTTTGCAAGCTGCGGGATATGCCCAATATTGAAATCATAGATAGCCCAGGTGACCACGCGAAGAAAAGTGTCGTCATTACCGCGGATCGGGCAGACGAGATTCGTGTAGTATTCGCGTTCTGCATACAGGCTCTCATACATCTGGAGGCTGAACTTATCAGCTATGGTATAACGCATTTCGTAGCTGAGGAAGCGTCGGGTTTCTCGGATTGGCTCCATGATGTGCCGGTCGAAAAGGCTCGCAATGATGGCTTCCTTGTCGCTGTAGTTCGCATAAAAAGCCTTGCGTGAAACACCTGAGTGCTCACATATTTCAGTGACGGTGATTTTATTATAGGTCTTTGTCTTCAACAGTTCTTTGAAGGAGCCTTCTATAAGCCCACGCGCAGCCTTTGTCATAATGCCCTCTTCTCGAGCGCAATCCTCGCGTCTCGCGGAACACCTTGGCTCCGCAACCCAGATACATACTGCTTAATAGCAATTATTATACATTAGCCATAAGACGTGGGCTACGGCAAACTTGCAGCGAGGTTTGGCCGGGTACATCAATAGAACAACGGTGCCGGAAGAAAAAAGACCTTACGTTTGAAGCTGCTCTTTGAGCTTATGGCACCCGCACGCACAACCGGCAGCATGCTTTTCGTTTTCGACGGCAGACCCTGTTTCGCCAAAAACACTGATGACCTCGATAGAGAAAGTAAGGTCATGACCGGCATATTCGTGATTGAAATCGAAATATATCAGTCCATCCTCGATACGATCAACTTTTACACGAACCTTATCGCCAGAGATGGACAGCATAATGAATTCTCCTGCAGACAGCTTTTCGGCGTTGGGGAATTCATTGAATGGCACGGTTTCACACAAAGCATCGTCGTATGCTCCATACGCCTCTTCAGCCGGTATGGTCACCGTACGGCATTCGAAGGCATCCATGCCTTCGACAGTTTTATCAAGTCCGGGGATAACCTGCTGCGCGCCTATGACGAATTCCAAAGGATGCCCTTCGTGCAAGTCAGAACCGTCGATTACCGTCCCATCTTGTAACCGTGCCGTGTACAGGATCTGTACCCTGCGCCCCGAATCAACCATGTTCCCTCCTCTATCACTCCGCGTGGTGGAGTTTAGCTGCCCTTGTAGGGCTCTGTCGTGCCGGAAAGGATGTTATGCCATTCATTATGCAGCATGACGTAGAGCGCCTTGAGCTCGATGTGCCCCGCATGCGAGGCGCTTCCGAGATAACGGATAGAGCCGTCGCACAGCCTATCTGTAGAAACCCAGGTTCCGCTCTTGCCGTATTCGCAAAGCTCCATCCCGTCACACGAATACAAAGTGAGCTGCTCCCTGTCAACGCCGACAATAGGAAGAGCCTTGAGCTTGCCGGCCGCTCTCAGCTCTTCGATCTTTTCTGCTGCCTCAGCACCCACCTCGAATCCGTGCCTTCCTACCCCATCTGGATCTTGCGATAGGGCTCGGATCCGTCCCAATTATCAGCGGCCTGTTTGACCATGCCCCAAAAGCGTTCGATAGGTGCGTGCATTTCGACATAGTACCCCCAGGTATCGACGCAGTCGACATAGGCAACCTCTAAACCGCCTCCCGAGGCAAAGCGCATGGCAACATCGAACCCAGCCTGCTTGAACTCTTCTATCGCCGCTTCCAGATCGTCGACCCATATCGAGAAATGATGGAACCCGTAGCGCCCGAATTCCTTATAGGGATCCGGGCCGTCGCTCAGCACCTGGATCATCTCGATTTGGATATCCCCGTATTGCCCATAGGCCGTCTGCATGGTCAATTCGGCCTCTTGCCCTCTGAAGTTAATAGTATTCGTGACCGGATCCATGAATATAAAGGGGCCTGAGCCGAACAGGGCAGAATGGGCCCGCGATGCCTCTTCCAGATCCCTGACATAATATCCTGCCTGATTGATGGCGTATTTGTTAAGCAATGTCTCATACATGGTTTTCCCTTCGTCGGATGTATTCTTGTGCTTGCAGCCGCTCTTACCGCTCGCCTTTCTTCGAAGGCGCTTTTGGGGCGGCTGGAGGGGCGATCGGTGGCGCGCCCGGTGAAGCAGGGGCAACAGGCGGCTTGATAGCAGAATCGAGTGACGCCTGGTCGGCATCAAAATCTTGCACGACCTTCTCGAGTTCTGCGCCGCAGGATTCGCATTCTGTTGCAATAGGCTTGTTGGCTGCGCCACATTTGGAGCAGGTCTTCATCTGAATTTCGGTCGGTCTGAAACACATATCGTATCCTTTCGCATCGAGCCCCATCCCTGTCCTAGAGGAAGACCCTGTTCATTTACCCATGCAGAAAGGTTTCCCCTTCTGCATGGTTTTCTTTATTTGCCTCCCAAGCTGGAGAATGCGGCTAAGTCAATGCCACGTCCCCGAGGCCGATATCTTTTTCACACGTGCTTATTTCGATGGATTTTTTCTTGCCACAGCCTTCTATGGTCACGGTCCAATCGGCGTCAGGCAGATCCCGCAGCCAGAAGTCCCCCCAGTCGTCGGTCACGGCGGTGAAGGTGCCGGCCTCGCCTTGCGCCGTTACCGTCGCCCCGACCACCACCTCGTTGATCTCGGGATCATAGATCGTAGCTGCGATGAATTTCTTAGGAAGTCCTCGGTAGAACACGCGCGGTTTTGTCCCGTATTCCGGATGCAAAACCTCGGTGCCCTGCAAATCGAGGTCGGCCTCTTCGCCAAAGGTGATCACGTCAACATGGCAGTTATCCATGCAACGCGGAATGCTGATAGGATGATCGCCGTCGAGCAAATGGGCACAGCCCGTGCACTTCTGGGGAATATCCAACTCATCATTCCAATAGACCACATTGTAGGGGCATGCATCCATAATCTTACGCTGCCCCTTAGCCTTGACGGGGTCGATAATCACGAGTCCGTCATCGCGGCGATACACCGCATCATCTGTTGCCGCCTTCATACAGGGTGCATCTTCGCAGTGGTTGCAAAACGTCGGCATATAGCTGACCTTCACATGAGGTATGGCCCCACGCTCGAATTCCTTAAGCTTCATCCAAAACTGGCCGGTCTCAGGCTGCGCTTCGGCATAGGGCAGCCACGCCTGTCCGCAATGTTCGTCTTTGCATCCGATCTGGCAGTCGCGGCAGCCCACGCACTTTGTCATATCAATAAGAAATGCTTTCATATTCCTACCCTTTCCCTATTCGGTGACCCAAGAGCTGTAGTTGATGCCGATAGCAGGATCGTAGTCGCGAGCAAAGGCTTCCGGATAATCCTGTTTCCATTGGCTCATCTCGGCTTGCCCGACCTTGGCGGCCTCGACCAGATAACCGGAGACAGCGAAGCCTTTGCAATATTTGGACACTTGGTTGGTCGGGCTGATCAGGTTTGCAGCACCGCCGCGATCAAGATGCGGGGCGATCGGGTCGACGCGTGAGCCTTTATGCACCATAACCGACCCGGGCATAGTACGCTCGGAAAGGCGTGCGGCTACCAGTATGGTGCCCCGTTCGTTGTAGAGCTTCACGATGTCGCCTGCCTGTATCCCGCGCTTCTGGGCATCTTCAGGGTTGATCCATATAGGCTCGTACAGGTATCCGTCGGAGCCCTTCACCTTGCAGGTCTCTATCTCACGGAACCACTTGATGTCGTCGCCCTGCACATGGACGCGCCATTTTGCAGGATTGGCGACCAGCAACAGCGGGTAGTCCTTGCAGCGTTCGCCCCACAGGCTCTCGTCGTGATACCAGCCATCGGCCTTCGGCCCGCCTACGATCCATTTCGCCATGGGGGTGCGCTCGAAGTCGTCGGGGAAGTTCTCGGCTAGGGCGTCGGACCAGAACTCGAGCTTGCCGGTTGGCGTGTCAAGAGGCCAATTCTCCGGATCCTCGTAGAAGCCGCGCATGCCCGGCGGCACCTTGTCTGCCTCAGGGTCTTGCCTTGGGAAATAATATCCGCGGTCCCGGAAATCCTCCCACGTAATCTCTTCGGAGAGGCGGGATTGGTCGAACCCGAACTTATGCCATTCCTCCTCGCTCATTCCCATATCGAGCTGATCTCGAATGCCGAGGCGCTCTCCAAGCATGCAGGCAATCTCGAAGTCGGAATAGGATTCCCCAACCCTCTCGCATCCGGAAGGGGTCTTTGCCGCGTATCGCATCGACACAACCATCGAGGCGCCCATTGTGTCGTTGTCCTCTACGCAGGTGGTGACAGGCAATACGAGATCGGCAAAAAGCGAGTCGTTCTCGAGCCACTGGTGGTTGGTGACGAAGAATTCGACTTCGTTGGTGCGGATGGCGTCCTGGTAGTTGAAGCCGCCGTCCCAGCAGTTCATGTTGCAGGGCTTTTCAGACCAGAGCATATGGACTTTCGTGCCGCCCACCTCGGCGGGAGCCGGATAGCTGAACTCTTGGAATTGCTCGGTCGTTTCAACGTATACGATAGCCGGCGAACCCCACCATTTCACTTCGCCCTTATGGAGGGCTTCCGCGATCATCGTACGCGGAAGAGACTGCGGGTTGGGATAGAACATGCGGCACTGGTTGATAGAAGAGAACGGTGCGGACGTAGAGCGAGCGATAGTCTCTTTGCCGATGAGCGATGCATTCATGAACGCCTGCTGAACGCCAGGCTTGCCGAGTCCTTGCATACCGAGCAGGTACGCATGGGTTCGTCCAGGCTCGTGGCTGTAAGGGCCTTTGATGGCGCCGGAGCTGAAGTGCACCGATGCCGTAACCTTCTTGGCACGGTTGCGCGCATAGGCCTTGATGGTCCACTCTGGAATGCCGCACCGCTCTGAGGCCCAGGCAGGGGTCTTGGCAATGCCCTCTTCGTCTTCGCCTAGGACATAGGCCTTCACTTTGTCGAAGCCGACCGAGTGAGTGTCGACATAGTCTTTATCATATAGTCCTTCGGTTATCCACACGTACATCACTGCAAAATCAAGCGCTGCGTCGGTATTCGGTAAAATCGGGATCCATTTTATTGAATCATGGCAGACCGCCGTGTAATTGCAGAAGGGGTCGATGACGACGAATTCTTTGCCGACTTTCTCCCAGAAAAGCAGAAGGCGCGACCACATTTGGCTCGCATAGTTCTGCGTCAATTCCCAATCCCCCGCAGCAAATGCGATAAGCTCGGAATTTTCGGAAATATCCTTGAGCACGTGCCAAGGGTTATATCCGGTTTGAGGCGGTGCCGGCATTCCCAAGCCCTTGTTGCAGCCGGAGCCCCAGAAATGCTTGGCACCCCAGTACCAACCTTCCACAGAGTCAGGCGTGCGCGTCTCGCGCGTATATCCGCCTAACTTGCTCATAAGGGTGGCATGCATCCCTCCACCTGCATGGAGGTCTTTGGATTCGCGGTGGCCGTCTTCGCCGATACACAGCACAGACATGGGTCCATAGGAGTCAATGATGCGGCGTATCTCGCTTTCCATGATGTCGAGCGCCTCATCCCAACTGATGCGTACGAACTTTGATTTACCGCGGTTCTCGGCATTGATCTTGGCAGGATCTCCGCCTGGTTCCCAATCGACGCGCTTCAGGGGATACTGCACACGGTTCTTGGAATACACGCGGTTCTTGTAAGCCAACGCGAAGTAGTTCGGCGCCGACTTGTAACCGGGCGTGAATACCTCATTACCTACCTGAATCTTCCACATAGAAGGCTCGAGCTCTTCTTTTGTGTACGTATCCAGATAATTAACAGGGCGAATGCGGGTAATCCTGCCGTCGGTCGTATCGATGGCTGTCAAATCACCGCCCGTCCCGCCACTGGCTATACTTTGGAACGTCGTCTTGGCTTCACTCATTCCATCTCCTCTCGTCGTCTCTCCTCTAAGAGTAGCGTTGTCTAATCCGCTTCCTTCATTATGAAAAGCGATGGACAGCGATAGCAATTCTCAGTCGCCCTGTTTTGATCTGTGATGGAGAACATGATGCGGATCTGTGTCAAAACACACACATCAAGAGAACTATGTGGCCTTCATTAGACACATATTGGGCAAGTTGTTTCACGTCTTTCATGTAAAAGGGACGCACCCGACTATCTGTCTCCTACTTGCTGTGGATCTCATGCATTGCAGATTGTTCCGGCTGACAAGCAATTCCATTTATTTTTATAGCAAAATCGGCTTTTTTAGTACAAATGTTTCACGTGAAACATTTGTTTTTTACCGTTGGGATACGGATTCCATCCTCGGCTCTCGAATACCATATCATCAGCGCATAGCCTTGAAACAGGGCGGATGCGCTCCAGGCAAACCGGATGGAAGATGGCAGAAAAACGAAAAGACAGAAATACGGCAATCTATGCAGCCTTGGCCGCAAACGTCGGCGTATTTATCGTGAAGTCCATAGCAGCTCTCATCTCCCAATCATCTTCCATGCTCTCAGAGGCGATTCACAGCCTTTCCGATACGACGAATGAGATAATCCTGCTCATCGGAAAGAATCAGGCGAAGAAAACCCGGGAAGGACGCTTCGAGTTCGGCGCCTTCCGCATTCGCTACCTCGCGTCTTATTCGGTCGCCCTCCTCTTGTTCTTCGTCGGCGGGCTCTTCTCGTTTCTGCAGGCAGTTCAAAAAATCCGCGGCATCACAGCCGGCGAAGTCGAAATCGAGTCGCACGTGGCACTCCTGCTGTCGGCTTTCGTGCTGATTTGCTGCGTGGTCATGGAAGGCCTTTCCTTTAGGAAATCGGTACAGCAGGCGCGGCTCGAAATAAAGGAACGCAACTTCGAAGGCAGCCTCTGGAAGTATTGGAAGTATACGAAGAGCTCCGAGCTGGCCGTCGTTATGGCAGAGGACATACTCGCCATCTGCGGCCTGGTGTTCGCCTTTTTCGGGCTTGGCCTTACCTTGGTCACGGGGAATTCCCTCTTTGATGCGTTGGGGGGCGCCGCAGTCGGCCTTGTGCTGGTCGTCGGTGCCATCGTGCTGGCAAAAAAGGTCGGTGGGCTTCTTGTCGGGGAGTCGCTTTCAGCCGACGAAAGGGCCGCAATCATCGAGCAGATTGAATCCACCACAAAGGTTTCCCAGCTCATCAACATGCAGACCTCGGCGCTGTCCGAAGACCATATATTGGTATGCATAAAGATCGAGGTCGAAGACGACGCCCACACCGACAATGCGCTTGTCACCAACGAGATCGAGTCGAAGATCCGCGAGGCGCTGCC
>JAVBQH010000124.1:0-23972 GCA_031549175.1 Raoultibacter sp. | reverse complement strand
CACTTCTGCGGCTATCTCTGCGCATTTAACGCAACGGTCGAGAACGGCCGCGTCGTCGAACTCGCGCCCGACCCGACGCGCTACCCCTACGACGAGAGCATCCTGAAGGGATGCCGGCGCTGGAAGATGAACCTCGAGGTGCTCGACGGGCCGGACCGTATCAACTATCCGCTGCGCCGAACAGGGGAACGGGGCGCGAACCAATGGGAGCGCGTTACCTGGGATGAGGCGCTCGACGATATCGCCGAAAGGCTCGCCGCCCTTGTAGGGGAAAACGGCTCGGGCACCTTGGCAAGCGCTATCGGAGGCCCCCATACCTCGTTTTGGCCCCTCCACCGCTTTATGAACCTGCTCGGGTCGCCCAACAACATGGGCATCGGGCAGATCTGCTGGAACCCCCGGATCTGGATGGATGCCATCACTTTTGGCTGGACGGTCGAGGCCGATATCAACTTCGGGCTTACCGAGGCCTTGTTCATTTGGGGGACCAATCCCGCCCAGTCAGACAATTCCGCCTTCTGGCGCAACATCGTGCAGTTTTCGAAGACGGACGGGCAGCTTGTCGTAATCGACCCGCGCCGCACCCAGGTCGCAGCCCGCGCCGACCTGTGGCTTCCCATAAGGCCAGGCACTGACTGTGCCTTCACCCTGGCACTCCTGAATGTCATCATCGGGGAAGACCTCCATGACAAAGACTTCATCGAACGATGGTGCCACGGATTTGAAGAGCTGGCAGAGCACGTCAAGGCTTATCCGCCTGAGAAGGTCGCAGGCATCTGCGGCATCCCTGCCGAGGCCATCGTCCGTGCAGCCCGCATTTTCGGCAGTGCCCAGGCTGCCGCGCTGGTCTCGGGACGCGGGGTCGACCAGGTCGGCGCCAACGTCGCGCCGACGCATCGTGCCATAACCTGCCTGCGGGCCATCACCGGAAACGTCGATAAGCCGGGCAGCTGCGTGATCGCCGAGGCGAGCGACTTCGTTCCCGAAGTCGACCTCGAGATGAGCGATGCGCTCAGCCCCGAACACCGCAAGCTTTGCCTGAACACTCCCTTCACCCCGCTTCAATGCTATGAGGGCTTCGAAACGGTTGCCCAGGTCACCATGAAGTTTGGCCGCAAGCTGCCTATGCGTTACCTTGCCTCGGCCCATCCCGACCTCGTATTGAAGGCGATGCTCACGGGAAAGCCCTATCCGGTCAAGGCCTTGTTCGTCGAGGCGACAAACCCTTTGCTCACCTATGCCGATACCCACCGCGTCTTCGAGGCCTTCCACAAGCTTGAATTGATCGTCGTGCTCGACTACTACATGACCTCGACCGCGAGCATTGCAGACTATGTGTTGCCCGCAGCCGGGGCAATCGAACGGGCTCTCTTCCAGGCACACGGAGGGGTCGCCAATATCGCATATGGGGGACCTGCCGCTGTCGAGCCGTACTATGAACGCCGCTGCGACTACGACTTCTTCAGAGAGCTCGGAATCCGCATGGGCCAAGCCGACAAGTGGCCTGAAGCCACCTGGCAGGAGGCTATTGCAGCGACGCTCGCTCCAGCAGGCATGTCGTGGGAAGAGTACTGCGCCGCCGGTATCTACTACCGCGAGCCGGCGTATTTCAAACACGAACAGCCTGACGCAGCGGGCAGGCCGCAGGGCTTTGCGACGCTTACCGGGAAGATCGAGCTGGCAAGCGAGATGCTTGAATCCCTCGGGGGGCCGCGCCTTCCAAGCCCCAAGCCCTTGCTTTCCCGGGTCTCGCCTGAACTGGAGGAAAAGGGAACCCGGATCCCCCTGATCACCGGTGCTCGGAAGCAGCCCTACAACGCATCGATGTTCTTGAACAACCCGAGGTTCCGAGAAATCTATCCGGAGCCCTTGGTGGAGATGAGCCATGCGACTGCGGAGAAACTGAGTGTTGACGATGGAGACTCAGTAATGCTCGCGACGGACAAAGGGCAATCTGCTTTCATAGTGAAAACAACTGAGATGCGTGACGACCTGCTGAGTGCCGACTATGGGTGGTGGTACCCTGAAATGGAGCCCGGCGCCCCTGAATATGGCGGCATTTGGATGTCAAACATCAACCTTCTCACCGACTGCAAGATCGAGTGGGGGGAAGAAATGATAGGAACCTGGTCATATAACGCGATCGACTGCGTTATATGGAAGAGATGATAGGAAAAGTCCCGCATACCGAGCCATGACCCGACTGACCCATGCTCGAAGCTGTGCGAAAACGATCGAAAAAAGGAGATTTTTGTGTCCGAGAAGAAGCAGGCGTTTTTATTGTTCAGCAAGCCACCGCTGCCAGGCTTGGTTAAGACGCGGATGACAACCAAGCATGGCGGGAACCTCAGCGAGGAACAGGCCGCCGAGTTTTTTACGCGCAGCCTCTACGACGTAAGCGAGATGTGCATGCATGCGCTTATCGAAATGCAGCAGGAAAACGATGCGTTGGTGGCGGAAGACCCGAACGCGGACAAGGTCACCTATGACTTCTTCGTCTCCACGACCCCTGCAGAAAACGTCGAGCTGATGAAGGAGACCTACGACGCGATAGGCCCATGGCCGATGGAGATACACTATCTGACCGACGAGGGGAAGACCTTCGACGATCATTTTGACGATGCTTTCAGGCAGCTGTTCGACCTTGGATATGAGCACATCGTCTCAATCGGCGGCGATGTTCCCACGATGCCGAAGTCGCACCTCACGCAAGCCTATGGCTGGCTGGATTATTTCCAAAGCCAGGGAACGCCCGGCTTCGTCCAGGCGCCTTGCCAGGAGTGCGGCACCTCGCTTGTCGGCTTCAGCTCTAATACGCCCATCGACCATCAGGGAGTTTATTACAACCTGACGGGCAAGCCGGCACTTGACGCCTACGTCGAGAAGCTTGTCGAGAAGGACATCCCCTCCGCGTATCTGTCGCCAATCTCGGATGTCGACGAGGCGACCGATTTCGCCCACGCGATCTCGTGCATCCGCGCAATCGACCAGGCGGCCAAGACGCAGCCGGGGCTGTTTGTGCCGCGACGCGTGCTTTCCTGGGTGGACTACATGGGCTTCAAGGTGTCCACTCCGCCGAATGAGAACCACGACCCTAGGGACTACCTCGACAAATAAGGCAGTACGAGAAACGTGAGAAAAGGGACGTTCGCTTTCCCTTACGTTTCTCATATTGAAAGGAATGACGGTTTTGGAGACCGAGGCAAAAAAACTACTGCATACGACCGGGGCACTTTGTCCCCACTGTCTGAAAGAGCTGCCTGCGAAAGTCACGCAAGACGAAGAACATGCCGTCTGGATGGAGCGGACCTGCCCGGAACACGGCTACCTGGCAACAAGGATATGGCCGGACGCCGAGCATTACCAATGGCTGCGATCGCTCGCGTTTCCCAAGGTGGTGCCCCAGAACACCATCAAGGCGGAAAAGCCCTGCCCCTTTGGATGCGGCACCTGTTCGCGCCACGAGCGCAAAGGAACCCTGCTCGAGATCGAGGTCACGCAGAAATGCAACCTGCACTGCCCGGTCTGCTTCATGAGCGCTGAAGACGGCGAAGGCGACCCGAGCATTGACGAGATCGGGGCAATGTATGACGCCATCGCCGAAGCGGTCGGCATCGACGGGGCGGTGCAGTTGACGGGCGGCGAGCCGACATGCCGCGACGACCTTCCGGAAATCATCGCCCTCGGGCGCAAGAAGGGCTTCTGGGGGATCGAGGTGAACACCAACGGCCTCGTGATAGCCGGCCGGGACGGGTACCTCGAAGAGCTCGTGGCCGCGGGCCTTACGGGCGTCTACCTTTCCTTTGACGGCCTCACCGGCGATGTGTACGAGTCGACCTGCGGCGCCGACATACTCAAGGTGAAGCTCAAAGTCGTCGAGCGCTGCCGTGAAGCCGGCATCCAATGCGTGCTGGCTGCGACGGTCGTCTCCGGCCTCAATGATGGGCAGTTGGGGGACATGCTGCGCTTCTCGTTGGAGAACTCCGATGTTGTAGCAGGCCTGGCACTGCAGCCCGCCTTCACCTCCGGGCGTTTCGAGGCCGACCGCGTCATACCCTTGACCATGGGCGATGTGATCTTCCAATTGGCAGAACAAAGCGACGGCCTCCTTGAGCCCCGCGATATCTGGCCGCTCGGATGCTCGCATCCGCTGTGTGACACGGGTACCTTCCTGGTGAAGGATGATGCTTCCACGCACGAAAGCGGCTTCTACCCCGCAACCCGGAACCTGACCCGCGAGGCATACCTCGACGGCTATAACCCCGACAGCCCGCAGGGTTCGGTCTTCCTCGACATCCTTGAGAAACAGGGGGTTGTGGTGAAAACGGGGTTGTCTTTGATAATCATGAACTACATGGACGCGGCATCGATGGACACGCAGCGTCTGCGCGAATGCTCGATGATGGTAACCGTGCCTGACGGCAGGAAGATCCCGTTCTGCTCGTACCATCTGACCGATTCGGCGGGAACCCGCGTCTATCCGCCCTGGTGCAAGCAGGAACTGGCACGTTGACATGCAAAGAGGCCAGTCCCTTGCGCACGCTTTTGTATGGGGTATTGCCAAAGCCCGCAGGAGATGAGAAAACGAGAGGAATGTAGAGCTTTGAACGAGAAGAACGTGGCGTACACGATACATATCAATGAGGATATCTGCACCGGATGTGGTCTTTGTGAGGCATTTTGCCCGGTCAGCGTATTTGAAATGAGCCAAGGGCCAATCGCTGTGCGCCCTGAGGACTGCTGGGGGTGCGAGACCTGCGCAGGGCAATGCCCCGAGCATGCGATCCGTATCGAGGCATCGGCGGAAGTGGTGGCCGCGCGCGAGCAACGGGAAGTTGCGGCGCCGCTCGACCAGGAGACGAGGGAGCGGTACGCCTCATGGGCATCGGTGCTGCAGGATGTCTTGAAGCTGCGCTGGCAGCCGGTTGCGATATCGCTGATCAAGGCGGGGGAGCCCCTACCCGATGTTCCGATGCCTGAAGAGAGGCTCCGTTTCTGCCAATCCCTTATGGCGGCACGCCGCGGACGTTCGCTCATGATGCCGGCAAACCGCCACGCCTGCCCGGACGGCACCTCGATCCTCGGTCTGACGCCCATGCCGGAGAAGCTGGCGAGCGGCGAGCTCTACATCCTGTTCAACAAGCTCGACTCGGTGGAAGCCGCAAAGCGCATGGTGCATGAGCGGCCCTGCCTTGAACCGCGGACCGTCGACGCCACCGTGGTCACGCCCCTTGCCGAGGCGAAGTGCGCGGCCGACGTGGTTGCGGTCATCGCCCAGCCTGAACAGGTGATGTGGCTTTCAATGGCGACCTCGTTCTACACGGGGCATCGCCATGACTTCCACGCCAGCGGCTACAATGCGCAATGCGTCGAGACCACGCTGTTGCCCTACCTGAACGGCGAGATCAACATCAGCTTCGGCTGCTATGGCTGCCGTGCCTCATCCGATGTGGGCGACGACCTCATGATGATGGGGATCCCGGTATCGCTCATGCCCGATATCGTGAAGGGGCTGAAGGAGCTCGGCAAGAAGGCGATCCCGCAGTCGCGCGAGAAGATATACCTGCCGCCCTTTTAATGCGGCCGATGATGCGTAAATGATAGGCTTTGGTCTATGAGCTGTGTATGTGCCGAGGGGGACGAATGACAGAAGAGCTTTTCCATATACGTGAGGCCAGGCCAAAGGACATGCCTGTGGTCGATTCCTATGCCAATGCAGAGGGTATGGACAGCCTCGAGAACCCTGAGAACACCTATGTCGCCGTAAGCGCCGACGAAGAGGTGGTGGGCTTCATCCACCTTACCTTTGCCGATGACGGGATTACCTATGTGAACCCCGTCCTGGTGTATCCGACATGGCAGAAGTTCGGGGTCGGGCGCGCTTTGATGGACTATGCGTTCGAGCGGCACAAGGAGCTACGCCTTGTCGCCCGAGGCTGGAACGGCGCTTTCTATGAAAGGCTTGGTTACGAGCCCATCCCCTGGGATATGATCGACCCCGCGGTTGCCGCCGATTGTGACGGATGCGAGATGTATGACGAATGCCAGCCCGCCCCTATGAGGATATCGAGGGAATAGGTAGGCGTGCCCATCGGCGCGGCTGAGACTGCTAAGCGGCCGCCGCCCCTCCATCATTTTGCGCATGCCCCTTACAAAAGGTCGAGGTTTGCAAGCGCAAAGATGTCGTGCTGCAGGCACAGCAGGGTGTCTGAGGCTACGATGCGGCCATGTTCGTCGCTGTCGCAATTAGAATAGGCCCGCGTTACATAGGCGCATACCAGCATATGGTCTCCTGTTGCAGAAATTGACTCCACTTCGCAATCGAGCACCGAAAGGGCGCTTTCCAAAACAGGGATATCCTGTGTGACCGAAGCGTCGTCGCCACGGCCCTCTCGACCTTGGTGGGCATCGATGAAGTGGGGGACGAGCGCCGCCTTCCGCACACTTCGGCCAGAATTGTTTCCGCAGATCTGCGCCTCTTCGATAAGCGGGGCATCAAGCGCATTGATGCTGAAGCAGTCGGCCCGCTCAAGCAGCTCGAATGAATAGGAGCTTTCCCTGATGGCGAGGGCGACCATGGCAGGTTCGTACGATATCGGGGTCACCCAGGCGATGGTGGTGAAGTTTATTTCGCCCCCATGGCAGACCCCTACGACAAGGGCTGGCCGGGGATTGAGCAGGGCAGCGACATTGCGTCCTTCGACAGGGGACAGGCCGATGGTTGCACGGGCTCCTTCATTGCGTCCAAAATCATCCATGGGTTCTCCAATCAATCAGGCTGAACATTGAGGGGCCTCAGGCAGGCCAATACCGAGGGCGTCGGCAGAATCCGCGCGGAGCTCATCGAGGGTCGCCTGGTAGCACGCAAGGGCGTCGATCCATCGGCGAAGGCACTGCCGCCCCTTTTCCGTCAACGAGAACAGGCGCTTCGCCGACCCCTCCTCAGGGGTGTCCCACACAGAGCTCACATAGCCGTTTTCCTCCATGCGCTTCAAGGCCCTATAGATTCCCGTTGCATCAGGTTTCTTCCCCCCAAACATTGGTGAGTCGGCTGCTTGCTGCACGATAATGTAGCCGTGAAGGGGTCGGTCGGATTTCGCAAGCAGGGTAAGAATCGTCGGCTGAGAAAGCCGGCTCAGGGATTTTCCCAACTCGGCGCACTCTTTGAGGTCAGAATCAGATTTCGGGTTACAGCCGCTCCACATAGCGCCGCCTTTCGAGGATGTCTTGAAAAAAAATAATAATGATATCATCGCATAAATAATTGCACTCCGCCACTATTTCATTCCCAATGCGTGGGATCCAAGGCCATGCGGCAGAAGGGACGGGCGGGCATCCGCTGTAGTGCAATTTAGGTGTGAAAAGGCCGCTCCATTTCGGCACGCCTGCACTCTGCGCTACAATACACCGATATAAAAACTGTTGGCGGCCTCTCAATCAAGTGCGTTTTAGCGGGAAAAGGAGCGCGGATGTGCGGAATTGTCGGATATACCGGATCTGAACAGGTTAAAGATGTCCTCATCGAAGGGTTGAGGCGCCTTGAATACCGCGGCTACGATTCTGCCGGCATCGCTGTCCAGGGCGACGGCTGCATGGAGCTCGTGCGGCGCCTGGGAAAGGTGAACTCGCTCGCCCTTGATGTCGACGACATGGACCTCGCAGGCACCTGCGGCATCGGGCATACGCGTTGGGCAACGCATGGCAAACCAAGCAGGGAAAACGCCCATCCGCATACCTCTTGCCAAGGCGACATCGCCCTCGTTCACAACGGCATCATTGAGAATTTCGTCGAGCTTAGAGAAGAGCTCGAAGGTTATGGGCATTCATTCACCAGCCAGACAGATACCGAGGTGCTGGCCCATTTGGTCGAAGAGTACTACCAAGGCGACCTCCTCGATGCGGTCCACGAAGCGACACAGCGGCTCATCGGGGCGTATGGCATCGCCGTTATGAGCGAAAACGAGCCCGGCACCATCATCGTCACACGCAAGGACTCCCCGATCGTGCTTGGCAGGGGCGCGCAGGGAAGCTATGTGGCCTCCGATATCATTGCGCTTATAGAAGCCACCCGCGACGTGGTCATTTTGGGCGACCATGAGTTCGCGAAGATGACGCAGGATTCCATCGAGTATTTCGACCAGGAAGGCAGGCCCATAGAGCCTGAGGTCACCCATATAGATTGGGACGTCGACCTCGCGGAAAAAGGCGGCTACCCCGACTTCATGCTCAAGGAGATACACGAGCAGCCGCGCGTGGTCCGCGACACCATGGCGGGGCGCATGATTGCCGGCGAGCTCGAGATAGACGAGCTCGACTTAAGCTACGAAGAGCTCAACCTCGTCGACCGCGTCTACATCATCGCCTGCGGGACGAGCTACCACGCCGGCCTCATCGCCAAACAGCTCATCGAAAAGTGGGCGCGCATCCCCACTGAAGTCGAGGTGGCGAGTGAATTCCGCTATCGCAACCCCTTGATTACGTCCACCACGCTCGTGGTCGCCGTATCGCAATCGGGCGAGACCGCAGACACCTTGGCGGCTATCCGCGATGCGCGCATCAAGGGGGCAAAGGTCTTCGGCATCACCAACGTGGTGGGATCCCCGGTGGCCCGCGAAAGCGACGGTGTCATTTACACCAAGGCCAACAAGGAGATCGCGGTCGCATCGACGAAGTCCTTCCTCGGCCAGGTGGTGAGCCTTACGCTTCTTGCCCTGTTGCTTGCCCAGGCAAAGGGCATGCTCTCCACGAAGGAGATCCGCCTTCTGTTCCGGGAGCTTGCCGATACGGCAGAGCAGATCGAGCTGATCCTCTCTGATTCGACGGCGATCGACGAGGCGGCCCTATCTTGCAAAGATGCGGCTTCGGCATTGTATATCGGACGCGGCTTCGGCGCTGCGACCTGCTATGAAGGTGCCTTGAAGCTGAAAGAGATCAGCTATCTCCACGCGGAGGCCTATCCGGCAGGGGAGATGAAGCATGGACCCATCGCCTTGCTTGACGAGGGATTTCCGGTCGTGGCTGTTGCGACACAAAGCCCCACCTATGACAAGACCATCTCAAACCTGCAGGAATGCAAGGCCCGCGGGGCCAAGATCATCGCCATCGCCACCGAAGGCGACGACGAGATCAAGAAGCATGCGGACCATGTCATCTATATCCCGAAGGTGCGTGATGTCTTTTCCCCGATCACCGCATCGGTTCCCCTGCAGCTCTTCGCCCGTTCAGTCGCAGTCGCACGCGGCTGCGATGTCGACCAACCCCGCAACCTGGCAAAATCCGTCACGGTGGAGTAGGGGATACATGGCCGAAGAACCTACCAAAGAACCTGCGAGATCCTTTGCCGATGCAGTCGCCCAAGGCCAGGTCGGCCTCGGGGTCGATATCGTGGAGATCGAGCGGGTGCGCCGCATCATCAAGCGGACCCCGGCATTCGTCCGGAAGGTGTATTCCGAAGAGGAGCGCAGCTACTGCATGGCGAAGGCGAACCCCGAAGTCCATTTCGCCACACGCTTCGCGGCAAAAGAGGCCGTGCTCAAAGCACTGGGAACGGGCTTTTCCGAAGGTATCGGGATACGTGATATCGAGGTCGGCCGTACGGCGAAGGGAAGGCCGTATGTGATTCTCTCAGGCCGCGCCAAGGAGATCGCCGAGTCTTACGGGGTCCTCGAGATCCCGCTGTCGCTCTCCTTCACCCATACCGAAGCGGTGGCCTGCGCCATGGCGATCACGGCAGAATCGGTCAAGGCCGCCGAGGAGCGGGTCGATCCCATGGAAGAGCTGGCACGGCAATTCAAGGAAGCGCGCGGCATGCTTGATGAAATGGACGCAAAGAAACGTGCCGGTGGGGAGTCTGGCGCGGCCGCCGAAACGGAGCCTGCCTCCGAAAGCGCCTCTGCTTGCGGGCCGGGCAGCGATGGCGCAGCCCCTCTTGAAGGCAGGGCCTCTGTAGACGATAAGGAAGCCATGGGTCTATGATGTCACGGTACCACAGCGACAAGCTCATTTCCCTGCTCCCTTTGCCCTTGCCTGAGGCGAACAAGTATTCACGGGGAAAATTGCTGGTTGTTGCAGGGAGCGCCCCTTATCCGGGTGCGGCATGCCTCTGCGCATATGCGGGGCAGCGCGCGGGTGCCGGCTATACCGAGGTCTACACCCCCGGGCAGATCATCCCCTTGATCCAGCTTTACCGCCCTTCATTGGTGGTGCGGGCCATCGACGGCCTTGTCCAAGACGGCCTGCAGGCAAGCACGGGCGAGCGGCCCTGCGCCTATGTCACCGGTCCGGGCTTCGAGGCGAAGAAGGGCGTCCGGAAAACGATAGCCCCTTTGTTGGAGCAGGTGCAGGCACCATTGCTGATTGATGGCGGCGGACTTTTCGCCCTGACCTCGAAGGCGGCGTGGAAGCTTTGCCGGGAACGCTTCGTCGAAGGCTATCCCACGATACTCACCCCTCATGAAGGGGAGGCTGCCCGCCTGGCCAAACCCTTCGGCTTCCCCACGGGCGACCCCGCCTGCCTTGCCTGCCTCCTCTCGCAGGCCTATGGTGCGACGGTGGTGCTGAAGGGGCCCGTCACCTATATCTCGGACGGCGAGGAGACTTATGAGATGGCGCAAGGCACCGCCGCGCTGGCGAAAGCCGGCACGGGGGATGTGCTGTCGGGCATCGTCGGGGCTTTCCTGGCACAAGGACTTGATCCGGTGGATGCCTGTGTCCTGGGGTCAACCCTGCACGCCCAGGCCGGCCAGCTTGCCGCCGCGGCATTGACGCCCCTCTGCGTTACGGCCGAGGATGTCATCGTGTACCTCCCCCGTGCGATCAGGGCTCTCGTTGATGGCGCAGACGACCTCACCCGTCCCCAGGGATAGGCCTGTCGCTTTCCTTTGTGAACAGGTGTTTTTCTCAGAATTCAGGTTTTCGTAAAAGGCCTCCAGCCTCCCCGCAAAAAACAGGGGAGGCAGATCGAACCATTCTACGTAAAGGCATGTCAGAGAAACCTTATGTAACCCTTAGGTAACGAAGTCGAGCCAGCAAATTCCTCAAATCTCGTTGTACTAAAATGTGGAGAAGCTATTGGATTATTGGAATAAAAGAAAGAGAGCAAAATGGAAACAAAGAAAAAGCGTGACTGGGGTTTGATTGTAGCAGGTATCCTGCTTATCATATGTGCGTTCATCTTTGCCCTGGCTCCAGGGATGACCTTGGTTACACTGACGATCTTTGCCGGTGCTGCCTTTCTCGTGGCAGGAATATTCAACATCATCAACTACGTTCGCTTCCACAAGACCGGCGAGGCAACAGGATGGACCCTGGTTTACGGCATCCTCGATATTATCCTGGGCATCTTCCTGTTCTTCTGGCCGCTTGCCTTCGCGGCGGTTATTCCTTGGGTGATCGGTATTTTCGTGCTTATCTTCGGCATATACGAGATCGTCGCCTCATTCTCGCTGAAAAAGACTATCGGCGGCATGTGGGGATGGGTGCTCTTTTCCGGCATCGTCAGCGTCCTTGTGGCACTGTGCTTCATCTTCTTCCCCTTCAGCTTCGCGATTATGTTTGCCGTCATTATCCTGATGCGCGGCATCTCGCTCATCATGTTCGGGGTCAACCCTTCACGCAGGATTCCTTCTTAGTTATACCTTCGTTTTTGAAAAGGCCTCGTCGATCGGGGCCTTTTTTCTGCCGTGGGACAAAAGGGACAGACCCTTTTGTCCTACTTTTGCCACACTGGCGCTGACACCCTCAGGGATTCCTGCTTTTCCAAGCCTTGGTTTCTGAGGTAGGATATGCAGAGACGATATCTTCCCCAGAAAAGGACGACGATGACCGAAGACGCATCTTTCTCAGGCAACGAGCCCGACGTATTGCATGATGCAGCCGATATCCAGACAAGGATACGGAAGCTCCGCGAAGAAATCGAGAACAACAGCTACCTTTATTATGCTGAAGATGCCCCGGTTATCTCGGATGAGGCCTTTGATTCGCTCATGCGGGAACTGCGCGCGCTCGAAGAGGCGCATCCCGAGTACGTCGATCCGACGTCGCCGACCCAGCGGGTGGGCGGATACATCGACAACCAATTTACCCCGGTCACCCATGAGAAGCGGATGTATTCCCTCGACAATGCCATGGATCTCGACGAGCTCGATGCCTGGCTTGACCGCGTGGAGGAGGCCTTCGGCACCATGGTGCCACTTGTCTGCGAGCTGAAGATCGACGGCTCGTCGATTGCGCTCACCTATCGGGCCGGCGAGTTGGTGCGTGCCGCAACACGCGGCGACGGCACGACGGGCGAGGATGTGACGGTGAACCTCTGGGAGGTAAAGCGCATACCCAAACAGCTGCGGCAATCGAGCATGGAGGCACTGCGGGAGACGCAGGGCGAGATCGAGGTGCGCGGCGAGGTATACATGCCGAAGAGTAGTTTCGAGAGCCTGAATGCGGCCGCCGAAGCCGAGGGCCGGGCGCCTTTCGCCAACCCCCGGAATGCAGCCGCCGGGAGCCTCCGGCAGAAAGACCCATCGGTCACGGCAAGCCGCGACCTGTCAACCTTCATCTATGCGATTGCCGATGAGTCCAAGCTCGCGCTCGACGGCCAATGGGCCTTGCTGCAGTGGCTCCGCGGTGCGGGGTTCCACGTGAACCCCGATGTGAGGCGCTGTGAAACGATCGAGGAGGTCCATGGGTTCTGCAAACAGGCGCTTGCCCGGCGCGAAGAGCTGCCTTATGAGATAGACGGCGTGGTGGTGAAGGTGGATTCCTTCGCCCAGCAGGAAAGTATGGGTTTCACGGCGCGTGCCCCCCGTTGGGCGATCGCCTACAAATTCCCTCCTGAGGAAAAGACCACGCTTCTCCATGACATCATCGTGCAGGTGGGGCGCACGGGCGCCTGCACGCCCGTCGCCGAGCTCGAGCCGGTCGTCGTCGCCGGGTCCACCGTCGCGCGCGCGACGCTCCACAACCTTGACGAGGTGCATCGCAAGGATGTGCGCATCGGCGACACCGTGGTCATCCGCAAGGCGGGCGACGTGATCCCCGAGGTGTTGGGTCCGGTGCCGAGCCTGCGCCCCCCCGGTGCAGAGGTTTGGGAGATGCCCGACGCGTGTCCGAGCTGCGGTTCTCCTATCGTCCGTGAGGAGGGCGAGGCGGCGTTTCGCTGTGTCTCCATCGACTGCCCCGCCCAGGCGCTCGAGCGGCTGCTCCATTGGGCAAGCCGCGGAGCCATGGACATCGACGGCATGGGCGAGGAAATCGTATCGCGGCTGATCGAATCCGACCATCTGACCGATGTCGCTGATTACTACATGCTGACCGAGGCAGAGCTCGCCGTGCTCGACATGGGACGCATGAACAAAGAAGGCGAACCGATCCGGCTCGGAGAGACCGTGGCGAAGAAGCTGGTCCTTGCCATCGAGGGCAGCAAAGGGCGTCCGTTTGCGCGGGTGCTCTTCGGATTGGGGATGCGTCACGTGGGCAAGACCATCGCCGAGCAGATAGCAGCCGCCTTCCCTTCTATGGAGGCTCTTGCGGCGGCCACCGAGGAAGAGCTTGCCGAGGTCGACGGCATCGGCGAGGTCATCGCGCAAAGCGTCCGCAACTTCCTTTCCACACCCGACAACATAAAGGTGATCGGGCGCCTGCGCAGCGTCGGCATAGTCATGGAAGAGCAGGTCTCTGAAGGCGAGGCCATGCCGCAGACGCTTGCGGGCCTGACCTTCGTCCTCACAGGGAGCTTGGTGAAAAGCGGCCTGACCCGTGATGAGGCCGGCGCGAAGCTGAAGGAGCGGGGCGCCAAGGTGTCGGGCAGCGTTTCTGCGAAGACAAGCTATGTGATAGCCGGGGAGGCGGCGGGCTCGAAATACGACAAGGCGCTTGCCTTAGGCGTGCCGGTGCTTTCGGAAGACGACTTCCTGCATATAACAGAGACCGGCGAATTACCACTCAACATATAGCGCCCACCAGGGGGTCAAAGGCAGCAGGGACATCCAGGGACTCACCCATGGATCCTCCAATGAATGGTTCAACAGGGATTTCTCCATCCATGTGCTTACCAGCTGATGCCCGCATCGCGTCCTCACCCCCACGCCCCGCCACTCTTTTTCACATTCTTGATAATGTAACCAGCGATACGATCCCTCAGGTTGAGATTAGAGTCGTTTCCGCCCTCCGTCCGCGCGGAATCGCAGGCCCAGAGTCCGCAGCGGTGCGGGGGTGCAAGGGAGCACATCCAGGGGAGGGGAAATGTTTCACGTGAAACATTTGTTCGGTTTCATACCCCAAGCCACATAGGATTTCGATCTTTAACTGGGAAGATGTGCTGGAACGAGAAAGCGTCGCCGTTCACCTGATTTTTCGTATGGTTGCATAATCGCGTCTGCCCGGGCTCCCTGATCTGATAATCTGTGTTACACAATTACAAAACGTAACACTACAGCATCCGAGAGGATGGGAAGCGAAGGGGAGCCAGTCAATGGGCCGTATCAAAATAACAAGCGCACGAGCAGTTATTGTATCGTTGTTTCTCATGGCCGCCCTGGTCTTGGGTTCATGTTCTTCGGGGGCATCGGGTCCTTCGCAAGCCCCGGCCAATCAAACCGCCAGTCAGGTGACTATTGCGATGAACACGGGAAGTGAGCCTGCCGCCGGCTTCGACCCCTTGGTTTCTTGGGGTTGCGGCGAGCACGTGCACGAGCCGTTGATCCAAAGCACGCTGGTCACCACCACGACGGACATGGGCTTCGCAAACGACCTCGCGACTTCCTACGCAAGCAGTGCCGACGGCATGACCTGGACCTTCGATATCCGCAGCGACGTCAAATTCACCGACGGCGTGCCGCTTACCGCCGAAGATGTCGCCTTCACCATCAACGGCATCATCAATTCCCCGGCCTCCGAAGCAGACCTTACCATGGTGAGGTCTGCCGTGGCCGAAAGCCCCACGCGCGTCGTGCTCAACATGGCAAAGCCCTATAATGCCCTGCTCTACACATTGGCGGTGGTCGGAATCGTGCCGGCGCATGCCTATGGCGCGGACTACGGAAACCATCCGATCGGATCCGGCCGCTACATGCTCGAGCAGTGGGACAGAGGCCAGCAGGTCATCTTGAAGGCAAACCCAGATTATTATGGCGGGAAGCCGTCAATGCAGCGGGTGGTGATCGCCTTTATGGAAGAGGATGCGGCTTTGGCAGCCGCACGGTCAGGCCAGGTGGACATCGCCTATACCTCGGCGACCTACAGCAATCAGAATATCAACGGGTATGAGCTGCTCTCCTGCAAGACGGTCGACAGCCGCGGCATCTCGCTCCCTTCGGTTGCAGCGGGGGCGAGCAAGGAAGACAAGGGATCGGCCTACCCTGCGGGTAACATGGTGACCTCCGACCTCGCCATTCGGCAGGCAATCAACTACGCCGTCGACCGCCCGGCGATCATCGACCATGTGCTCAACGGCCATGGGTCGCCTGCTTACAGCGTGTCCGACAACATGCCCTGGTCGTCACCGGACATGATGGTCGCAACCGACGTCAGCCGCGCAAAACAGATACTGGACAATGCGGGATGGGCGGCAGGAGGCGACGGCATCCGCGTGAAGCAAGGCGTCCGTGCGGAACTGCCCCTGTATTACCCGGCGAACGACTCGGTTCGCCAGGCTATTGCGGCCGAATTCTCCAACCAGATGAAAGCGATCGGCATAGCCGTCACGCCCAAGGGCGCAAGCTGGGACGACATCTATCCCCATGAGTACGAGAGCCCGGTATTGTGGGGCTGGGGGTCCAATTCGCCCACCGAGCTCTACGAGCTCAACTATTCGAGCGGCTGGGGGAATTTCGCATGCTATGACAACCCGACCCTCGATGCCTATCTCGACCAGGCCCTTTCGACACCCAAGCTTGAAGACTCGTACCAATACTGGCAGGCCGCCCAATGGGACGGCGGCCAAGGCATCGCGCCCCAGGGTGCGGCCACCTGGGTGTGGCTCGTGAACATCGACCACCTGTACTTCAAGAAGACGGCGCTCAACGTTGCCGACCAGAAGCCTCACCCGCATGGACATGGCTGGTCGCTGGTGAACAATGTTGACCGATGGAGCTGGAGCTAGAGAAACCAAGGCATGCAAAGACGCGAGGAGAAAAGCCAGCGGGGAAGTCCCGGCGATACCGCAGCAGGGAAGACCGGTGCGCGCAGCAGGCCCCCCAAAAGCCTTGCCGCGCCCTTAGGCGCCAGCTTCTCCCGGTTCGTAGGGCAAAACCTCGTGCGGTTCGCACTGCTGATGATCGCCGTAAGCATCGTGGTATTTGTGCTGGTCAGCGTCTCGCCTATCGACCCTGTGCAAGCCAACGTCGGCCAAGCCGCCTATGTGAATATGAGTGACGCGAAAAAGGCCCAACTCGCCGAATACTGGGGGGCCGACACCCCCCTCTGGGAACGTTATGCCAGCTGGGCGGGAGCCTTCCTCCAAGGGGACATGGGCACGTCCTTGCGCTATAACGCCCCTGTCGCCGAGGTGATCGGCACGCGTGCCGTCAATTCGCTCGTATTGATGGCCACCGCATGGGTCATCAGCGGCGTGCTGGGGATATTCCTTGGCATCATGGCAGGTATGAACCGCGGCCGCGTCTTCGACAAGGCAATCAAAGGCTACTGCTATCTCCTGGCGGCAACCCCCACCTTCTGGTTGGGGTTGGTGCTCCTCATTGTCTTCTCGGTCTGGCTCGGCTGGTTCCCCTTCGGGTTCTCCGTTCCCCTTGGCGTGTCGGCCGCAGATGTGACCTTTGCCGACGCCATGCATCATCTGGCCCTGCCGGCGCTCACCCTGTCGATAGTGGGTGTGGCGAACATCGCGCTCCACACCAGGGAGAAGACGATCGATGTCATGGAAAGCGACTATATCAGATACGCCCAGACTCGCGGCCTGAGCCGCTGGTCGGCGCTGCGCCATCATGGGCTGCGCAACCTTGCCTTGCCGGCGCTTACGCTGCAGTTCGCCTCGATCTCCGAGATATTCGGCGGCTCGGTCCTGGTCGAGCAGGTTTTCTCCTACCCAGGCCTCGGGCAGGCGGCGGTCACGGCAGGGCTCGGCGGCGACGTCGCCCTCCTGGCCGGGATCGCGCTTTTCTCGGCCGCGCTCGTGTTCCTTGGCAACCTGGTGGCAAACCTCCTCTATGGTGCAGTCGATCCGCGCATCAGGAAGGGGGAGGCGCATGCCTGACTTAAAGCACCAGTTGAAAGGCCGAGAAAAGGGGACTGTCCCCAATTCTCGGCCTGGAGCAGGTGAGGTTGTCAAGGGTGTGCCGTCCACGCCGCGACGCGGCATAGTCGAGACCCTGCACGAGGCCTTGCCGATGCTCCATGCCCCGAAAAAGACACGGGGCACCAACCGGCGGCGCACCCTGGCCGTGTTCATTGTCGCGCTTGCCGTCCTTGCGGCGGTGGTCATTGCCGGGCAATGCGTGACGGACGCCGCCACGCAGACCGATTTCACCGCGAAAAACCTCCCCCCCGGCCCGGCCCACCCTTTCGGTACCGATTGGATGGGCCGCGATATGTTCCTGCGCACCTTGTCGGGGCTTTCCCTAAGCGTTCTCGTCGGCCTCATCGCAGCGGGGTCGTCAGCGGTCATCGCACTGGTGCTCGGCACGGCGGCCGCCTTGGGCGGGCGGCGCGTCGACGCGGCGATCAGCTGGCTGACCGACCTTATGATGGGCTTGCCGCATATCATCTTGCTTATCCTTATATCCTTCGCGCTGGGGAAGGGGTTTTGGGGCGTCGTCATCGGCGTGGCGCTGACGCACTGGCCAAGCCTCGCGCGCGTCGTCCGCGCCGAAGTCCTGCAATGCAGGCAGGCGCCTTATGTGGCCATCGCGGGCAAGCTGGGACAAAGCCGTGTCCGCATTGCATTCAAGCACATGCTCCCCTTCGTATTCCCGCAGTTCCTCGTAGGCCTCATACTGCTCTTCCCCCACGCCATACTCCACGAGGCCGCCATCACCTTCCTCGGTTTCGGGCTTTCCCCCGAACAGCCGGCCATCGGCATAATCCTCAGCGAGTCGATGGGCTACCTCTCCGCCGGGATGTGGTGGCTTGCGGTGTTCCCGGGCATGGCGCTGATCGTGGTGGTGCTGCTGTTCGACCTTGCCGGGTCGAACCTCCGCCGGCTTATCGACCCCCATACCACGCAGGAATAGGAGGCGTGTTGGACGGGTACGAACATACAGGCGCAGGCACACAGTTTGACCGGCAGGAGTCCACGCAGGTGTCGCCGCAGACAGACGATACCGCACACGAGCGGCAGCAGCATGGGAAGGCGCAGGTGCACCACCGCCATTCGCATGCCGAGAAGTCGCACCATGCGGGAGGGCACCATCTGCTGCAGGTGGAAGACCTCACGGTGAGCTTCATGATGTACGAGACCGACAAGGGCTTCTTCCAGGCGAAGAAGCGCGAGGTGCCGGTGATCGACCGGCTGAGCCTGTCTGTGCATGTCGGCGAGATCGTCGCGGTTGTCGGTGCCTCGGGATCAGGGAAGACGCTTCTCGCCGATGCTGTCATGGGCTTGTACGAGCCGAACGCCAAGGTATGCGGCAGGATATGGTTCGACGGCGAGCTGCAGACGGCGGAGTCGCTCGAGAGGCTGCGGGGACACGGCATCTCGCTTGTGCCGCAAAGCGTGAACTACCTCGACCCCCTCATGAAGGTGGGGAAGCAGGTGCGCGGTTTCGGGGGAGACCCTGAGGCGCGGGCCCACGCCCAGAACAGCCTGTTTGCACGCTATGACCTTGACGAGACCGTGGACGACATGCGCCCCTTCGAGCTTTCGGGCGGCATGGCGCGGCGGGTGCTGCTCGCCTCCGCCCTGGTTGACAATGCGAAGCTGATCATCGCCGACGAGCCCACCCCCGGGCTTGACATTGATTTGGCGGTACGCGCGCTCTCCGATTTTCGGGCTTTCGCCGACAAGGGGGGTGGCGTGCTTCTGATCACCCATGACATAGAACTTGCCCTGGCGGTGGCCGACCGCGTCGCAGTTTTCAAGGACGGCACCGTTGTCGAAGAGACCGCGGTGGCGAACTTTGCCTCGCCCGAGACGCTTCGTCATCCGTACAGCTCAGAGCTTTGGCACGCCCTGCCCGAGCATGGCTTTGATGTAGAGCCGGAGGACTTCGGGCATGGTGGGCGGGCAGAAGGGGACGGGCAGCCACCTGAACAATCAGGGGAGGCCCCATGCTAGAGGCGCAAGGCATCAGCTTCGCCTATCAAGGCGCCGCACCTCTCTTCGAAGGTTTCGATCTCAGCATCGCACCTGGTGAGCGAGTAGCCTTGGCTGCGCCCTCGGGAAGTGGCAAGACGACGCTTTGCAGGGTGCTGGCAGGTTACATCACCCCGGACGCGGGGAGCGTCGAAGTGGACGGCAAAGCCTTGCCGAAGCGGGGTGTATGCCCGGTGCAGCTCGTGTGGCAGCATCCCGAGGCGGCGGTCGACCCGCGCCTTCGCATGAGGGACACCCTTGCCGAAGGAGGCGTCGTCACCCAGGGCCTGCTCGAACGGCTCGGCATACGGGAAGAATGGATGAGCCGGTTTCCCCATGAGCTTTCCGGCGGGGAGCTGCAACGTTTCTGCATCGCGCGTGCCCTGGCCGCAGACCCGCGCTATCTGATCGCCGACGAGGTCAGCACGATGCTCGATGCCGTGACGCAGGCGCGCATCTGGCGGGTCTTGATAGAGGAGGCGCAAGCACGCGCGCTCGGCCTGGTGTTCGTCTCGCATTCGCCGGCTTTGACCGGGCGGATCGCAACAAGGGTCGTCAAATTGTAAGTGCGCCGGGGACGGGGGCGGCTGCTTCTTTGGTGCATTCGACGGACGTTCCTCCACGCCGCCAAAATGAGAAAAAGTGACCGTCCCTTTTCTCATTATCCATGAATGAGAAGTATCACAGTTGACTATATTCGACAAAAGGAATATTATCTTCTGACATCACCGTGGAGTGGGCGGGAAGTAAAGCCATATGGAGGGGGTTTCATGAAGAAGGGTCAAAAGATTTTCAGCGTTGCCTTGGTTCTTGCCCTGGTCGGCGCATTTGCTTTGGTGGGCTGCTCATCCAACCAGCAAGGATCGAGCCAACAACAGCAAAAACCTACCGTGCAGCTGCAGATATTTGCCGCAAACTCGCTGACGAAGGCAATGGCCGAAGTTCAGGAGCTCTACACCAAAAGCCACAGCAACGTCACCTTCGCCGATACCCAGTATAAAAGCTCGGGCGAACTTAACGAGATGCTTGCCGCAGGGTCTCCTGCCGACATCTTGATCTCGGCCTCGAAAGGCAAGATGGACGACGCGGCGACTGCGGGATTCATCGATCCAGCCACGCGTTTCGATATGTTCAAGAACGACCTCGTCATGGTCACCGCAGAAGGCTCTGCGATCACATCATGCACGCTTGAGGACATCGCCGCAGGAAAATACAAAGTCGCTGTGGGCGACGAGTCCGTGCCTGCCGGCAACTATGCCGACCAATCGCTTTACACCGTGGGATGCTACTCCAATCCGGCCGGAATCGGCGGGGAATTCACCGGTGCCTTGGCGGCTCCCGGGATGGTCGTGCTCGACACCTCGGTCGGCAATGTGGCCAAGCATGCGCAGTCCGGCGATGTGGACATCGCGTTCGTATACACATCTGACGTATATCGCTTCGGCGGCGTGAAGGTGGTCGGCACCGTCCCCGCCGGCACGCACAAGGCCATCGTCTACCCTGGTGCCGTCACCGCCCAGACAAAGTACGCGGCAGAAGCGAACGACTTCCTGAAATGGTGTGTGAGCGACCAGGAAGCCATCAAGGTCTGGCAGAAGTGGGGCTTCGAACTCGTATAGCAAAAGGGCGGCGCCTGAAGGCGGCCTTCGATCCGGTTGGTTTTGCGAGATGGGCGGGTTTCCCGTCCATCTCTTTTTCGGGTAGAATCATCTAGCGCAGGTATTGTGAGATTTGCAGCAAGGAAGGGACAAGGTGGGGAAGTGCGGAAGCTGAGGCGTATACTGATTGCCTTCGCCGTGGCGTGCGTCGCCGCCGCAAGCCTCTTCCCTGTTACAGCGCTTGCCGAAGGCTTGCCTGAAGCGCAGGTGTCAGAGGGCGGCCAGGCGGCGTTGGTCGACGGCTTCCCCTTTGCGCTCGATGCCTTTTCACGCTCACAGGTGGGCTCCAACAGAAACCTCGACGGCGTCTACGTCGGATACAGCTACTACATTGCAAGCACCCCCGAAAACCTGGTGGCTGTCGCCACCCAAGACTATGTCGTCGTGTATATCCCCTCCTCGTCCGCGCAGGCAACCGGTTTCGACCTGGGCAATACCGACGACCAGGCGGCACTGAAGTCGATGCTCATCGGGCTTGACGCCGCCACTGCAAAAGGAGGGGCTGCCCTTACCGAAGGAATGGCCTGGTATATGACGGAGGATCAGAGCTACCAGGTGGGCGGTGTGTCCTTTCAGTTCGAGCGGGAGGTGCGGACCGGGCAGTACTATGCCTGCGTCATAGGGGCCGACGGAAGCGATGTCACCAACCCGGCAAACCCCTCCTATGTGCAGCTCACCCACGCAGACAATGCAAAACTGGTCGCGGCCGACCAGGTGTCGGTGGCTCCTCCGAAGACCGGCCTTGCCGCTTTGCAGGAGTTCCTTTCCACCGTCGACTATTCCCCTTTGTGGGTGACGCTTAAGACGACCGGCGTTGCCATCGTCATCATCTTCATCCTCGGCCTTGCCGCAGCCTATTTCAGCCTGCGCATCCCGCCGCGTGCCCAGGACGTCGCGGACTCCATCTTCACCATCCCCATGGTATTGCCGCCGACGGTCTGTGGCTTTTTGCTGCTGATGCTGTTCGGCAAAAACACCGGCATCGGGCAATGGTTCATGGATATCGGGTTCCCGCTGATCTTCAGCTGGCCTGCGACGGTCGTCGCCGCAGTGGTCGTGGCCTTCCCGCTGATGTACCGCAGCGCGCGCGGGGCATTCGAGGGGCTCGACCCCAACATGCTCGACGCGGCGCGCACCCTTGGCTGGTCGAACCCGAAGATATTCTTCCGCCTGATGGTTCCCTTGTCGTGGTCCTCGATTGCGGCCGGTACGGTGCTCGCATTCGCACGTGCCTTGGGTGAATTCGGCGCGACGTTGTTTTTGGCCGGCAACTTCCTCGGCATCACGCGGACCATCCCGATCGCCATCTACTTCGAGTGGATGAACGGGAATTTCGAGGTCGCCTTGTTCTGGACCGTCATCATCATTATCATCAGCTTTATTGTGATCCTGTTCATTAACCTGTGGGGGCGGCGTACCACGAAGTGGCGGAAAGGCGCGGTCAAATGAGCCTCGAGGTCTCGATCAAGAAGAAGTTCCCCGGCTTCAAGCTCGATGTGGATTTCACCGCCGACAAGGAGACCCTTGGCTTCCTGGGGTCATCCGGCTGCGGGAAAAGCCTGACCATGCGGTGTGTTGCAGGCATCGAGAAACCCGATGAGGGACGGATCGTGGTGAACGGGACCACCTTCTTCGACTCGGCGCGAAAGATCAACCTGAGTGCGCAGGAGCGCAAGACCGCCCTGCTCTTCCAGGAATACATGCTGTTCCCCAACCTGACGGTCGTCCAAAACGTGGCGGCAGGCATCGGCAAGGATGTGGCGAAGGCCGACCGGGACGCGCTTGTGGCGGCAGAGCTCAAGCGCTTCAGCTTGGAAGGCTTCGAGAAAAGGTACCCCGCCCAACTCTCAGGCGGCCAGCAGCAACGGGTGGCTTTGGCGCGCATGCTTGCCGCCCAGCCCTGCATCCTCATGTTGGACGAGCCCTTTTCCGCGCTCGACTCGCACCTCAAAGGCGTCCTCGAGCAGAACCTGGTGAGCCTTTTCGATGCCTTCGAGGGGACGATCCTTTATGTAAGCCACGACATCGACGAGGCCCTGCGTTTCTGCGACCGCATCGCCGTGGTGGACGACGGCACGATTTCAGAAATGGCGACCGGAGACGAGCTGGTGGGCGGGCCCCAAAGCCTTGCCGGTATCAAGCTTTCCGGCTGCAAGAATGCCACTGCTGCCGAATACATCGACGACCACCACATCCGGCTTCCCGTATGGGGGATCGAGCTTGCCACAGACGCGAAGGTGAGCCGCGAGGTGAAGTACCTCGGCGTGCGCGCCTTCCTGTTGGAGCGCGCCGACGCGCCGGGGGAAAACGTGTTCCGCGTGCGGGCCGACCGCGTGAACGACTCGCGTTTCGACCGCACGGTGCTTTTGGGCATAATCGACCGCGAGGATTATGCGGACAGGGAGGTGCAGGCAAACGAGGATGACATGAAATACCTCAAGCAGCATATCTTCTGGCGCATCGACAAGCTTTCCACCCCGCCCGACCAACTGGTCAAACAAGGGGATGAGCTGCTTGTGCGGATTCCGAAGGACCGGCTCTATCTAACGGTTCGCTAATAGGCTGGCACGTACTGTTCTGATGGTGTAATATTTCCATTTGAGAAGAAGGGAAGCCATGAAGGACAAACATGGTCGTACAATAGACTACCTGCGCATCTCGCTGACTGACCGCTGCAACCTCCGCTGCATCTATTGCATGCCTGAGGATGGGATCGACCAGATATCGCACCTCGAGATCATGCGCCTCGAGGAAGTCGAGAGGATCGTCGCCGTTGCCGCCACCATGGGCATCACGCGCATCCGCCTGACAGGTGGAGAGCCTCTCGTGCGAAAAGGCATAGTCGACCTGGTGCGCAACATCACCAACATCCCCGGCATCGAAAGCGTTGCCATGACCACGAACGGCGTCCTCTTGCCGAAGATGGCGAAGGGATTGAAAGAGGCCGGGCTTTCGCGCGTCAACATCTCGCTCGACACGCTCGACCCCGCGCAATTCCGGTACGTCACCCGCAACGGCAGCCTGGAGGACGTGCTTGCCGGCATCGACGTCGCCCTCGACGTCGGCTTCAA
>JAVBQH010000040.1:0-9184 GCA_031549175.1 Raoultibacter sp. | reverse complement strand
CGGCCATGAAGACGCTGCCCTCCAAGGCATATTCGGTGTGCTTTGCAGAAGGTGCCGACGCGGCGATGGTGGTTACGAGGTTGTGCTTCGAAACGCATCCCTGGCCTCCCGTGTGCATAAGGAGGAAGCACCCGGTCCCATAGGTGTTTTTCGCCTCTCCTGCGTCGAAGCAGCATTGCCCGAACAGCGCCGCCTGTTGGTCGCCCGCAACACCGCAGATGGGGATGCCGCATATTGCACCGGGGTGCGCGGTATGCCCGAACGCGCCTGACGATGGCCTTACTTCGGGCAGCATCGACAAAGGCACGCCGAAAAGCTCGCACGCCCACGGGTCCCAACATCCCTTGTGGATGTCGTAGAGCATGGTGCGGCTTGCATTGGTGGGATCGGTCGCATGCACCTTCCCGTAGGTAAGCGACCAGACAAGCCACGAGTCTATAGTGCCGAAGGCAAGCCTGCCTGCCTCCGCCGCCGCCCGGGCCCCGGGAGTGTTGTCCAGTATCCACTTGATCTTGCTTGCAGAGAAGTACGCATCGGGCACGAGGCCGGTGGTCTCTTTGATGCGTGCGGCGACGGCCGGATCCGAGCAGAGCTCTTCGACGATCTGCGCCGTGCGGCGGCATTGCCATACGATGGCGTTTGCAACCGGGACGCCCGTCTCGCGGTCCCACACCACCGTGGTCTCCCGCTGGTTTGCGATGCCGATGCTGTCGATCTCTTCCGGCCCGATATCATGCGAGACGAGGAGGTTTGTAAGCGTCCCCAGTTGGGACGAGAGGATTTCTTGAGGATCATGCTCCACCCAGCCAGGCTGGGGGTAAATCTGCTCGAAAGCCTGTTGGGCCATTCCGAGTATGGTGCCGTTCCGGTCGAACAGGATGGAGCGTGACGAGGTCGTGCCTTGGTCGATCGCTATCACATACTTTCCCGGCATAGCGTCCCCTCTATCCATTCCACCACGTCGCGATATACTTCCTGCCTGCTTGGCTCATTGAGTATCTCATGGCGCAGGCCGTCGTACAGCTTCACGTCGACCGACAAGACGCCGGCATTCCGAAGCTGGTCGGCTACCTGCTCGACGCCTTTCCCGAAATCGCCGACCGGGTCGAGTGCGCCGGCAATGAGGAATACCGGCAGGTCCTTTGGGACCTTTTCTGCAGAGGCAGCGCTTGCAATCTCGCCGGTCAAATCCGTTAAGGCAGCATAGCCCCCGACCGTGAACAGCACACCGCACAAGGGGTCTGCGATATAGGCGTCGACCACTGCCTCGTCGACCGAAAGCCAGTCAAAGCTCGTGCGGGGGTTATCGATGCGTTTGGAATACGCCCCCACCCCCATATTGTCGAGGAAGGTGCTGCGATACTCCTCGCCCCGAACGGCAGCCAGGAAACGGGCAAGCAGGTTCCCCATCTTCGAAAGGGCAGGCGGCTGTTGACCCGTGCCGCAGATGATGACGGCATCGAGATGCTCAGGGTAGTGTGTGATGTACGAACGGACAAGAAAGCTGCCCATCGAGTGCCCAAACAGTATGTAAGGCAGGTTTTCAGGAAGCCGGGCCTTCATATGCATGTGCAGGGTATGCATGTCTTCCAGGAGGATATGCTTCCCTTGGCGGGCAGGGATGCAGCTGAGCTCCGATTCGTCTGCCACGCTGCCTCCGTGCCCGATGTAGTCGTGGGCGCACACCGCGAAGCCCTGGCTGCACAGGAAGCGCGCGAATTCCTCGTAGCGCCCGATATACTCTTCCATACCGTGTGCTATCTGGATAATTGCCCGCAATTGATGTGCGAGGATGTTTGGCGGGGTCCACAGCAAAGCGTTGATGTCGCTGTGCCCGTCGAAGGAACGGAACCCGACTTGAGAGACGATGGCCGCATCGCCTCCCGATGAATCATTTCGTGTAGCGCCTGGCATGCCTTCCATCGCATTCCCCCATAGCTCGGTCTTGACTGTGATTATACAAGGCCTGCGGGCCGCACATCATACGGATTTCGAAATACCAAACGGCACAGGCCTGTCGTGCGGGTGGCCGGCAGCGTTAGACGAGCGCCTGTATTTCCGAGATGGATACCCCGCCTTCGCGGACCACTATCGGATGCCCGTTCGTACAGTCGATGATGGTCGACGCGACACCGCTCTTCTCGCGGTCGTCGTCCAGGACACAGCTCAGTTTCTGGCAGAGGCCCCGGTCGAGGTCGGTGAATGCCTTGGGGGGTTTCTGGCCGCTGATGTTTGCCGATGTGGTTGCAATCGGGGAGCCGACGCGCCTGATCAACTCGAGGGCAAGTTCATTGTCCGGCATGCGGAGCGCGATCGTGCCATCCGCCGCGCGAAAGGCGGCCGGCACGGAGTCGTTTGCCTTGACGATCAGCGTGAGGGGGCCAGGCCACAAGGTGCGGGCAAGCGCATGGGCGAATTCGGGAACCACTTTCCCATATTCGACCAGGGCATCGGGGGAATCCACGAGCCATGCCACAGGCTTTCCGTAGTCCCTCTCTTTGATCTCGTAAAGTATCTCGGGGCTTTGCGCCCTGCCGACCGCCACGCCGAGGCCGTACACGGTGTCGGTCGGAAACACAATGGGGCTTCCAGCGCGGAGCGCGGCGGCTCCTTTGCTCACCTGGGCTTGATTGGTATCCACTCTGCATCACTTCTTTATGCATCGCGGGTGGGCGGCTTGTTTCTCAAAGGGGAGCGAAACGGCCCGGGGCGCTTGCCGCAAAAAACCATGCTTTCAAGCGTCCCACCTGCGATACCCTATCATCGATTTTCAATGGGGCAAGCATTGTATCACGATTCGCAGATTCCGCAACACCCTGACCGTGCATAAGGGCTGAGCCGTATGAGAGGGCGGGGCCTTTACACGGTTCCTACAGCCCCTCAGGGAAGGTGTCGCCGACCATGTATGTCCATCTGACGGTGTCCCCCTCATTGAGCTTGATGGTGTCGGGGGCCTCCATCAGCATTTGGTCGTTTACGGTGAAGGTCCAGCCGCTTGCCGCGCCCTGTTGGCCTTCGGCGAAGCCGTCGATATTGTTCACGTACCTGCCGTAGGGACCCGAGCTCGTGGAGAAGCTGATGCCGCTTGCCTCAAGGGCGTCAAGGAGATTTGCCCCCTCTTTCACCTGGGCACTGACGGTCTTCACTTCGCCGCCGGAAGCCGCTGAGGTGTCGACGATTACATTGACCTGGATCTTCTTCGATTGGTCAGCCTGGCTGCCCGTACTCTGCGGGCTGCAGGCTGCCAAACAAAGCGTTGCCGCCATAAAGCAGGCGACGGCAGCTGCCACCAAGGCCTTCGTGATGCGGTTTTCTTTGGTTGGTACCATCTTTGATCTCCGTTTCCGTGATGAACCGTCACTTCAACAAACAAGGCTTCGGATAGGCATTCTGACTTATGTCTGCGTTGTTGGATCAACCAGACCTTCACAGTGGCGGCACCGCGCAGGACTTTCACCTGATTTCCCTAAACCCGAAACGCTATTCGGTTGGAGAAAGTATACACATACATTTTGCGGCGGGCTTGGACGAGCCGGTGTGCGGTGTCTTCTCGCGCCTCGGATCCTGCTTTGTGCTATGCTCGTTCGCATGGGCGGTTTTTCTGACAAGGTGTTCGAGATGGTCAACCAGATCCCACGGGGGAAGGTTGCCTCGTACGGCCAGATTGCCCATATGATCGGCTCGCCACGGTCGGCACGCTATGTCGGCTTCGCGCTCCGGTCAAACCCTGATCCCGAAAACATGCCCTGCCACCGCGTCGTATTCAAGGATGGGGGCATCTGCGAGAGCTATGCCTTTGGGGGCCCGGATGTGCAACGGTCCTTGCTTGAGCGGGAAGGCGTTGCCTTCGTCGACAGCCTCCATGTGGATATGCGCCAACATGCCTGGGTGCCCCATGACCCGCCAAGCGGCCGTCCCAAGGACGTCGACTGGGAAAAGGAGATGGGCGATTAGGCGCACCAGGGGACGCCTGTCGAAGGGGGGCGTCAAAAGCCCCTACCGCAAACCCAAAGCAACCGCCTCGGCGACGCGAAGGCCGTCGACCGCCGCGCTCATGATTCCCCCCGCGTATCCGGCTCCTTCGCCACAGGGATAGAGGCCGCATCCGGCGCACGCCCCTGCCTGGCCGGCGAGGCGTGCTTCGAAGGTATCGCCCCGAAGTACCCTGACCGGTGACGAGCTGCGCGTTTCCACGCCCGTCATGACCGCCTGGCCGTCACCGAATACGGCCAGTTTGTTTGCGAGAAGCGGCAATGCCTCGGCAAGGGGTTGGTGGATGAAGCCGGGCAGGCAGTCTCGCAGGTCGCACCAGACGACACCGCGCGCATAGCTGGGTTCGACCGACTGGGACGCAGCGCCGTGCCGCTTTGCCAGAAAATCCCCCACCGTCTGGGCGGGTGCCTGGTAAGCCTGCCCACCCTGTTCGACCGCAGCCTTGAAGGCGGCCTGTTCGAGTTCGCGTTGGAAGGCAAGCCCGGCAAGCGGGTGGCTGCCCTCGAAATCCTGCGGGTCGACGTTGACCAGAAGTGCGCTGTTCGCATTCTGGCCGTCGCGTGCGAAGCGGCTCATGCCGTTGACCACGACCCCCTGCGGCTCGCTGGCGGCACAGACAACCTCCCCGCCGGGGCACATGCAGAAGGTGTAGACACTTCGGCCCGAGGGCAGGTGTAGCGCAAGCTTGTAGTCGGCACGACCAAGCGCCTCGTGTGCCGCAAAGCGCCCATACTGGGCCTCGTCGAGGGCTTTTTGCAGGTGCTCGATACGGACACCCGCCGAAAACGGCTTGCGCTCAAGGGCGATCCCCCTTCGGTAGAGCATTTCGAAGGTGTCCCGTGCCGAATGGCCTGCGGCAAGGATCAGGCGGTCGACCGGTTGCTGCAAGGTCTTCCCGTCTGATGAGGCAAGCGTGCATGACTGCAGCCTGCCTCCGTCCAAACACAGGTCCGTCAGCTGCGTCTCGAAAAGATACTCGCCGCCCAGGCCTTCGATCTGGCGGCGTATCGAGACGACAACCGACCGCAGGAGGTCGGTGCCGATATGAGGCTTCGCTTCGACGAGGATTCCTTGGGGGGCGCCTGCCTCCACAAGCCATCGCAGCACATGGGAGCAGTAAGGGTTCTTGGTGTTGGTAGTCAGCTTGCCGTCCGAGAAGGTGCCGGCACCGCCTTCCCCGAATTGGATGTTGGTTGAGGGGTCGAGGGATCCTCCCCGGTTGAAGGTTTCAACCTGCGATACGCGCCTGTCGACGGCAGCCCCGCGTTCGACGACCAGGGGGCGAAGGCCGGCACGGGCCAGATACCAGGCGGCGAACAGGCCGGCCGGGCCTGTGCCTACCACCATCGGGCGTGCCCCCCGCCCTGCCTTCTGCGAGGCCGAGGGGATTGCCAACGGCTCATAGGGCTTGAAGCGGCGGACACAGGGGTCGTCATGGAACCTCCCAAGCAGCTGCCCTTCAACTGCAGGGTCAAAGCAGGTGACAGCAAGACTTGCGACAAAGTGGACCCTGTCCTTCTTGCGGGCATCGACGCTCCGTTTGACGAGACGCGCTTCGGCAATCTGGCGGGGGTCGAGCGCAAGCCGGTCGGCCGCTGCCCGCACCAAGGCATCACCGGCGCCTTGCGCGAAGGCATCCAAGGGAAGCTGTAGGTTGAGGATCTCTATCATGGCATCACCATAAAAGTGGGACAAAAGGGTCAGACCCGTTTGTGCCACATCCCGATTTCTCCCTGGCTGAGCCGGGCGCTTGCCGCGCGGCCCGCCAGGATGCCCGAGGTCCAAGCCCAATGCAGGTTGTAGCCGCCACAGGGCGCATCGACGTCGAGCGCCTCGCCTGCCACGTAGAGGCCTTGGTCGCGCTCTGACGAAAGCGTCGTCGGGTCGAACTGGCCGACGGCAAACCCGCCTCGCTGCACCTGGCAGGCGCGCGGATCTCCGATGCCTTCCGCCGTCAGCTTGAATTCCTTGAACAGTCCACATATTTTCGCCAGTTCAAAAGACTGCAAAGGGCACTTGGGATCAAGGCCGGCTGCCTTCAGCACCGCGCGGGCGACGGGCGGCTGCAGCATACCGGCAAGGAGCCCTTCCGCCGGGCGGGCCCCGACCTGCCGATGCCTTTCTTCAAGAAGGGTATCGAGCTGGTCGCAGGCGTAGTCAGGAAGAAAGTCAATCGCGATGACATCGCCTGCCTGCACGAAGCGGGAAAGGTTGAATGCCGCGATGCCTGAAACCCCATATTCGCGAAACAGTATCTCACCACGCTCACCGTTGTCCCCCGTGGACAACGCGGCACGGACCCGGATGTTGTTCAGACCCCGGATCGGCCTGGTGTCGGTAAGGATCGGGCCGAGCGTCGGCACCGTGTTCACATAGCGGTAGCCTTGGGGAAGGATCGAACGTGCGACCTTGCCGCCGCAGGCAACGATGGCGGCGTCAAAAAACGCTGCCTGGTCGTTGTCGCATGTAACAAGAAATTGCCTGCCGGTCGGCGTTACTGCGATGACCTCTTCCCCGCAACGCTCCTGGACACCGCGTTCTGCGGCGGCAAAGCGGAGCACGTCGAGCACCGTGCTTGCCTTGTTGGTCAAAGGATACATCCAGCCTTCGCGCTCGGCATGCCATAGAAGCCCAAGGCCGGCAAAGAAATCCCACACCTCCTCGGGCCGCAGGGTCTTGAACGTCCGGGCGACGAAACCGGCATTATGGTAGAGGTCGGCGGCAACATGGGTGTTGGAGAAATTGCAGCGCCCGTTTCCTGAGGCAAGGATGCTCTTCCCCACCCGGTCGGCCGACTCGAACACCACGACCTGCACGTGCCCGGCCTCTGCTGCAGCCACTGCCGCAGCAAGCCCGGCAGCGCCTCCGCCTATGATCGCAATTCGCTTCATCTTCCACCTATCCGAGAAAAGGGGACTGTCCCCTTTTCTCGGGTCCCGATCCTGCATCTTATGGGGCAATCATACCAGAGCGCTTTAAGCGCTTGCATCCAAGCCCTGTCCTTATTACAATAGGCGCATGAATTCTGTTTCAGGGCGAGGTGAAATTCCTCACCGGTGGTAATCAACCCTATTGGTTGCGAGTCCACGACCTGGCAGGTTGTGAAGAAATGAGGAAAAGTGACTGTCCCTTTTCCTCCTTTGCAAGCTGCTGGCTGATTCCGGTTAGATCCCGGAACCGACGGTTACAGTCCGGATGGAAGAGGCAGAAGAGCTTATCCTTATGCACGCGGCGCAGCCGTGGCCTTATGGGTAAACCCTTTGACCTGTATGAATTGGAATTCGTGCAGGTTCGTTTCTTTTTTGGGCAAGAAACGCACCTTTTACAGGATGCCCGAAAAGAAAGGCAGGGTTGGCTTATGTCTACTCAAGTGAAACCACTATCGAACACCAATAAATGGGACACGCGGCAGCTCGTCACCATGGCTTTGCTGTGCGCAATCGGCGTGCTGCTGTCCTTCATCGAGTTCCCCATCTTCCCCGCTGCCCCGTTCCTGAAGTACGATGCCTCATTCGTGCCCGCCATGGTAAGCGGCTTTGCCTGGGGGCCGGTCGCCGGCCTTGCGGTCGGGGTCCTCACGGCAGTCATCCACGGCATCATGATGGGCGACTTCTTCGGTGCCCTCATGAACATACTGGTCACCATCGGCTATGTGCTGCCGGCGGCCTTGATCTACAAGAAGCGCCATACCTGGTCAGGTGCGGTCATCGGCCTCGTGGTCGGCGTCGTGTTCGCCACGGCCATGGCAATCGTGGGGAACCTGATAATCACCCCCCTCTATATGGGCGTATCCCTTGACGTGGTTATAGGCATGGTCCTCCCCATCCTTTTGCCCTTCAACCTTTTGAAGGCGGTTCTCAACTCGGCCATCACCTTGATTGTCTACAAGGCCGTGTCGAACCTCATCACACCCAAGAAAAAGCAGGTGAAGGGAAAGTGACCTCATAATGATCGAATTCGAGCACACGGGCTTCACCTATGATGGCAGCACATTTGCCTTGCAAGATGTGGACCTCAGCATCAAGAGGGGCGAGTTCGTCTGCATCCTCGGGGGGAACGGCTCGGGGAAATCCACGCTTGCCAAACATGTCAATGCACTTCTCACGCCTGATGAAGGCACAGTCACGGTGTTCGGCCTCGATACGGACGACCCGGACAACGTCTACGAGATCCGAAGCAACGCGGGCATGGTCTTCCAAAACCCCGACGACCAGCTGGTGGCAAGCCTCATCGAGAACGATGTGGCCTTCGGTCCTGAGAACATGGGCGTCTCCTCCCACGAGCTGGCAAACCGCGTAAGCGACGCTTTGGTGTTGGTCGGCATGCAGGGCTTCGAGAAACAGGAGACCTCCTCATTATCGGGAGGCCAGAAGCAACGCGTGGCCATTGCAGGCGTCTTGGCCATGGACCCGAAGGTGGTGATCCTCGACGAGGCCTCTTCCATGCTCGACCCCCGCGGGCGCAAAGGGCTTTTGCGGGTATGCCGCGAGCTCCATGGGCGCGGCATGACCATCTTGATGATCACCCACTTCATGGAGGAGGCAAGCCTGGCCGACCGGGTCATCGTGCTCGATGGGGGGCGCATCGCGTTGCAAGGGACGCCGGAAGAAGTGCTGACACAGGCAGGGCGCCTCGATCACCTGAACCTTGAAGTCCCCTTTGCCGCCAAGCTCTCAAAAGCACTCCAGGCACGCGGCGTGCCGATTGAAACGCAGATAACCGAAGACGGGCTGAAGGAGGCGTTATGTCAATTGCTTTCGAACAGGTAAGCTACTCCTACAGCAACGGATCGGCGAAGGGCAGGCGCGATCACGCCGGGGGGCGCCTCGGGGAAGGGGACGGCCTTCTGACCGCCAAGGCCGACGCGCCTCTATGGGGAACCTCACCGGATGCCTATTGGGCGATCCGCAACATCAGCTTCACCTTGGACGAGGGCGAGTTCTTCGGCATCGCCGGCCATACCGGCAGCGGAAAAAGCACCTTGATCCAACACATGAACGGCCTTCTCCAGCCCTCTTCCGGCAAGGTCTTCGTTGACGGCCAGAACCTCGCGGACAAAAAAGCCGCCGCAAGGCTCAGGACGAGGATCGGCCTGGTGTTCCAGTACCCCGAGCACCAGCTATTCGAGGTAACTGTTTCTAAGGATGTCGCGTTCGGGCCGGAAAACATGGGGCTGAGCAAAGAAGAAGTT
>JAVBQH010000004.1:0-11360 GCA_031549175.1 Raoultibacter sp. | reverse complement strand
CGCCGTGAAGCCCATGAACTGCCCGGGCCATGTGCTGCTGTACAAGAACGGCATCCATTCATACCGCGACCTGCCGCTGCGCTATTTCGAGTTTGGAACGGTATACCGCCATGAGATGAGCGGCGTGGTGCACGGGCTTTTGCGTGCGCGCGGCTTCACCCAAGACGACGCGCACGTATTCTGCCGTCGCGACCAGGTGGTTGACGAGGTCGTCGCAATACTTGGCCTGGTGGATCATATCATGTCTACTTTCGACTTCGAGTTCACCGCCGAGATATCGACGCGCCCTGAGAAGAGCATCGGCACCGACGACATGTGGGAGTACGCGACTGATTCCCTGAAAGAAGCCTGTGCCCGCCATCAGCTCGCATATGAGATCAACGAAGGCGACGGCGCCTTTTACGGGCCGAAGATCGACATCATGGTGAAAGACGCCATCGGCCGCACCTGGCAATGTTCGACGGTGCAGGTGGATTTCAACTTCCCCGAGCGCTTCGACCTCAGCTACCGTACCGACGAGAACACCGAGGAGCGCCCCTGGATGCTTCACCGGGCGGTCTTCGGCTCGATCGAGCGCTTCCTCGGCATCCTGATCGAGCACTACGCCGGAGCCTTGCCCCTTTGGCTCGCTCCCGTACAGGTCGCCGTCTTGCCTTTGGCCGACCGGCATCTCGATGCCTGCAAGGAGCTTGCAGAAAAGATCACGGCAGCCGGAGGACGCGTCGAGCTATACGACCAAAACGAGCCGATGCGCGTGAAGATTGCGAAGGCCCAGAGCCAGAAGATCCCGTATATGCTCGTCTTGGGGGACAAGGAGGTCGAAAGCGGCACGGTCTCAGTCCGTGAACGCCACGAAGGCGACCAGGGCACCTGGGAGATAGGCAGGTTCCTCGGCATTATCGAAGATGCCGCGTTGTGAAACAAAGGGACTCCGGTTCACCCGAGCACACACCTATAAGGAGGCCCCCGATATCGGGGGCCTCCTGCCTATACCGGTAAAACGAAGTGACCGCCCCTTTGTTTCACTGGTATACTGGCATGCGTGAACACGGAATCAGAAAAAGCAGAGCAAGCAAAGCCCCTTAAGCAGAACACCTATTTTGCTTTGGAGAACCCGTTGAGCGGAGGCCCCGTCGCGCGGGTCTTCGGCGTCATCCTCTTCCTCCTTATCATCGTCAACGCCCTCTTGGTGTTTGTCGAGGCCGAACCCGGGTTCCCGCAGGCATTCTATACCGTGGCCTTCTTCTTCGCCTCGATATCGACCTTCTTCTTCGCTATCGAGTATCTCCTGCGCCTTTGGGTGGCAGACCTTGTCTACCCGCACCTGACGCCCGGGAAGGCCCGGCTCCGGTACGTATTCTCCCTCATGGGGATCGTCGATCTCCTGTCCTTCCTGCCCGGGGTCTTTGCCTTCTTTGTACCGCTGTCGCCCCAAATAGCCAATGCGGCACGGATTATCCGCCTGGTCAGGCTCATAAAGATATCGCGTTATATGAGGGGGCTGCATTCAATCAGCAAGGTCTTCCTCAAGCGCCGCCACGAGATCATCGCCGCCTTCATGGTGCTGGGCCTGCTGACGGTGACGGCCAGCGTGCTCATGTTCGCCCTCGAGAACCCGGCGCAGCCCGAGAAGTTCGACAGCGTTTTTACCGGCATGTATTGGGCAATGACCACCATTACCACCACAGGATACGGCGATATCGTGCCCATCACGCCTCTGGGGCGCTTCGTCGGTTTCTGCACGATGTTCCTGTCTATCGGCGTCGTTGCGATCCCCGCCGGCATCTTCTCTGCGGGCTTCGTGGCCGAGTTCCGTGCAAACAGCAGTGCGCCGGGGAAAAATGGGGCAGGGGAAGAACAGGAAGCACCCGGTCAAGAAGAGCTTCCTCACCAATAGCCCGATACAGGCCTGGCCTTCGCAGCCCTTCAAAAAGACGCGCGTCGGCAGCCCTACTTTTCGAGATAGCGCATCAAGCCCGGCCAGCTTCTTTCGGCTTCCTGGCGGCCTTCCTCGTACAGGCCCAGCAGTTTTTCCGGATCCTTCTCCATGCTTGCCACGGCGACCGGCTTGGCCGGCCTTATCACGAAGGCCCCGCCTGTTTCATGGAGCCGGGCGACCTGCCGGTAGGTCCGATTGTAGTCGTAATGGCGGTATTGCAGGCGGTCCGCGAAATAGGGATAGTCGGAATACCTCTGCCTGACAAGCGCCATCAGCTTGTTCGGCTGCTTTACGTAGGTGGCATCCTGTGTGAGGACCACGATATGCTTCTCAGCCCCTGAAAGGATCGAATAGAGGATCGGCACGCTGTCGCAGGTGCCGCCGTCGAGCAGCTTCTTCCCGTCCACTTCGACCGTTTTGCTCAAAAGCGGCATAGCGGCTGTGGCAACCAGATAGGGAAGCTCGGCCACCGGGTCTTTCAAAAGATGGTAGTCGGCCTCTCCGGTCTCCAGGTTTGAGGCAACGGTTGTAAGCTCGAGCGGAGAGTTTCGATAGGCGTCGAAATCAAAGGGGTCGAGCTCGGTCGGTATCCTATGGTAGGCAAAATCGACCCCGAAGGCGCTGCCGGTGCGCACGAAGCTCTTCATGGAAAGGAATCGCCAGTCAGAGCAGTATTTCGTGTTGATATAGCAAGACCTTCCGATATCGCCGGCAATATAGTTGTAGCCGCACAAGGCCCCGGCAGAGACGCCGATCACGTGGTTTGCCCACAAGCCGTGCTCCATGAAGTAGTCGAGCACGCCCGCAGTGAACTGCCCGCGCATCGCACCGCCTTCAAGGACGAGGTTTGCCTGCGTGACCTTCTGGCCGCTGTATGCGGGGGCGCCAGGAGAAGGCCGGTAGGGGAAGGTGCCCGGATGTCCGTTGCTGTCGGTGATCATGCGTGCCTTTCAATGGTGCGGTCTGTCCAAGGCGGCCGCAACGTGTTGGAGCTTAGGATATTATAGCGTGATTTCGAGGCGTCCCCCTAATATCGACAAACACGGGTTACCTGCCGCTGTCCATGGATTTTGGTGCCCAAAAGGTAACGCTTGCCTTCTATGATTGCCGCTATGGCTACAATAGGCACTAGGATGGCGGATCGAAAGATCTTCTTCGGATGGCAAAAGTATTCAAGTTGTCTAAAAGGTATAACATACATGATTAGGGAGGCAAGACATGAGTGAAGTTGTTTCTTCAGCAGATTTCGAAGGTACGGTATTGAAGGCGGGAACGCCGGTCTTGGTAGATTTCTTTGCGGTTTGGTGTGGCCCATGCCAACGGGTGGCCCCCATCCTTGACGAAGTCGCGGCTGAAGTTGCCGGCAAGGCAAAGGTGGTCAAGCTCGATATCGACGCAAGCCCCGAGATCGCATCCCGCTATGGCGTCACCAGTGTCCCCACCATGATGCTGTTCGTAGACGGCAAGCCTGTAAAGCAGATGGTCGGAGCGCAGCCAAAAGAGCAGATCCTGGCATTTATCGGCTAGCCTGGCACACAACGACGGGCGACGCGTCCGGCAACAAAGTGAAAGGGGGCAAACCCCCTTTCCTACGTTTTTGGGAAATGAGAAAAAGGGACGGTCACTTTTTCTCATTTTTGGTTTGGCGGAGCCGCGAATAGATGCTTCAAGGCGCCATAACCCTCACGGTCAAGCTGCGCGTAGGGGATGAAGCGAAGCGAGGCGCTGTTGATGCAGTAGCGTAAGCCGCCCTTCGCCTCGGGGCCGTCGGTGAACACATGCCCGAGGTGCGCATCGCCGCCGGTGCTGCGCACCTCGGTCCGCATCATGCCGTGGCTGCTGTCAAGGTGCTCTGAGACGGCGTCCCTGTTTACCGGGCGGGAGAAGCTCGGCCAACCGCAGCCCGAGTCGAATTTATCCATCGAGGTGAACAGCGGCTCCCCGGTCGTCACATCGACGTACAGGCCCTCTTCGAAGGTGTCGTAGTATGCGTTTGAGAAGGGGGGCTCGGTCGCGCCCTCTTGCGTGACCCGGTACTGCAGGCCGCTGAGCTTCGATTGCAGCTCGTCATCGGTCGGCTTTGCATAATTCCTGTTCGACGCTGGTGTCGACACTCCGCCAACGCTCGGCCCCTTGTCTTTGGAAAGGCCCTTTGCCTTGACAAACCTGTCGGCAGCCCCGAGGTCGATATGGCAATAGCCTGAGGGGTTTTCGCCAAGGTAATCCTGATGGTAGTCTTCCGCAGCGTAAAAACCCTCGAGGGGTCCCACCTCGGTGACGATAGGCGCCGCACGCCGGGCCTGTTCTCTCTCGACCGCCTGCGCGATGGGCGCCGCATCGGATTCGTCGACGTAATAGATGCCCGTCCGGTACTGCTTCCCGACATCGGGCCCTTGGCGGTTTTTGACGGTGGGGTCGATCACCGAGAAGAAGGCCTCGAGCACGAGAGCCGTGGGAAGGACTTGCGGGTCGTAGGTGACGGCCACGGTTTCTGCGTGCCCGGAGTCGAGCATGCAGACATCCGCATAGCTGGGGTCTTCCGTGTTCCCGTTCGCGTAGCCGACCGTGGTGGCGCAAACGCCCGGCAGGCGCTTGAAGAAAGCCTCCAAGCCCCAGAAACATCCCCCTGCGAGGTAGAGCGTGTGAAGCCCTCCTTCGGGAGGAGGACTCGCGGGCGCTGCTTCGTTCGATGTGTCCATAGAGGGCCTTTCGTGGTCAAGGGCCTGCAATGCTCGCCTGTTGTCCTAAAAGATACGCCTCATCGCCGGCTTTGCCGGGATTTGTTGCCGATGTGTTGCGGCCCCTTGGTTGCAGGGCGCCGGCAGACCCACAAAGCGTGCGGGTCCTTGTGGGTCCGTGGCAAGACAAGGTGGTGCTTCTGCGAAGGCCGCAGCCAAGCAGCGTCGGTCATGCTATTATATTTCGTTGCGGCCATGAGCCGAATACCGCCCTATCCCCACGCGTATAAGAAGGAACGTCGATGCAGGAAAAGCTCGTAAAAATAATCGAAGCCTATGAGGACCTGGAAGCTAGGCTGGGCGACCCGGCGGTGCTTGCCGACCAAAAGGAATACAACCGCCTGGCCAAGGAGTTTTCCGACCAGGGGCCTTTGGCCTCCAAAGCGCGTGAATACAACAAGGGGATCGAGGATCTCAAAGAGGCAAAGGAGATGCTTTCCGACCCCGACATGAAGGAGTTTGCGCAGGAAGAAATCGCCGAGATCGAAGCCAAGCTCCCGCAACTCGAGGAAGACATCAAGTTCATGCTCATCCCTGCCGACCCGGCGGACGAGAAGGACATCATCGTCGAGATCCGCGCAGGTGCCGGTGGCGATGAGGCCGCCCTTTTTGCCGGAGACCTATACCGCATGTACCTGCGGTTTGCCGACGACCTGAAGTGGAAGACCGAGATGCTCGATGTCTCGCCTTCTGAAGCGGGCGGCTACAAGGAAATCCAGTTCAAGGTAAAAGGCGATAAGGTCTATTCCGTCATGAAGTTCGAAAGCGGCGTACATCGCGTGCAGCGTGTCCCGAAGACCGAAAGCCAGGGGCGCATCCACACATCCACGGCCACCGTCGCCGTCCTTCCCGAAGCCGATGAGGTCGAGGTGGACATCAACCCCAACGACCTGCGCATCGATGTGTACCGTGCGGGCGGGCCCGGCGGCCAGTGCGTCAACACCACCGACTCCGCCGTGCGTATCACCCATATCCCGTCAGGCCTCGTCGTGCAGTCCCAGGACCAGAAAAGCCAGCTGCAGAACAAGATCGCCGCGATGAGCGTCCTGCGTGCCCGCCTGTACGAGAAGATGCTTGCCGAACAGCAGGCTGCAGAAGGCGCCGAGCGCCGCAGCCAGATCGGCACGGGCGACCGCAGCGAGAAGATCCGCACCTACAACGGGCCGCAAGACCGCGTGACCGACCATCGTATCGGCTACAACGGCACCTACAACGGCATCCTGCTGGGTGCCGGCGGAAACGGGCTTGCCGAGCTGATCACCGCCTTGCAGGCAGCCGACCGCGCGGCGAAGCTCGAAAAGGCCGTGTAGGCTTCGGCCTTCCCATCGGGTATTCAGCAACGGCTATGAGTGACACCTGGACCATACAAGCCGCCCTCGATTGGACCGAGGGTTATCTGGAGCGCAAGGGCGACGAGAACCCACGCCTTTCTGCCCAGTGGCTGTTGAGCGATGCGACGAAGCTTTCCCGCATCGAGCTCTACACGCAGTTCGAGCGTCCGCTTACCATGGAGGAGCGAGACATTCTCCGCGGCTACGTTGCGCGCCGGGGGGCAGGGGAGCCGCTCCAGTACATCACCGGCGAGGTCGGGTTCCGGCACATCACCATCGGCGTGCGGCCCGGCGTGCTGATCCCGCGGCCTGAGACCGAGGTGCTCGTCAGCGAGGCGCTCGCCTTGCTCCCTGCAATGAAGCGCGACGGCGCCTACCTCGCCTCCGACCCGAGAACCGGGGACAGTCCCCTTTTCTCGGGTGAGGGAGGCGGCCCGCCTCTTACTGGCCAGGTGTTGGTGGCAGACCTCTGCACGGGATCGGGATGCGTCGCCTGCTCCCTTGCATACGAGTACCCGTCGGCACATGTGGTTGCGACAGACATCTCGCCTGAGGCGGTGGCGCTTGCGTCTGAGAATGTCGAGCGGCTGCAGCTGGCCGACCGCGTCGAGGTGCTCGAATGCAGCTTGGGGGAAGGCATACCGGCTTCTCGCAGTCGTTCGTTCGACATCGTCGTCTCCAACCCGCCCTACATCCCGACCGCCCTGATGTCAGAGATACCCGAAGAGGTCGCCGGCTTTGAGCCGCACCTGGCACTCGACGGGGGCGCTGACGGGCTCGAACTATTCCGCCCCCTTGCCGCATGGGCCCATGACGCCTTGAAGCCGGGGGCCGCCCTCGTGGTCGAGCTGCACGAAGGATGCCTCGACGCTGCAGCCCAGGTTGCCCGTGATAGCGGTTATGAGCGTATCCGTATCGTGGATGACCTTGCAGGAAGGCCCAGGGTGCTCGTTGCCCATGCCCCTTCTGGGGAATAGGCCGCCCTGCGCCCGGCCTCTTTGACGTGTTCCTTTCAGTTACCCTGGCGGTGGCCTCTGCCGTCGGGTTTCCCGTATAATGCAGGCACAGGGTCCAAGCCCTCCCGGCCGCTAGGCGGCACCGGTCTTTTTCTTGAAGGGGGTTGTCATGAGCAGGATCGTGAACGAGGCAAGGAACAGGTTCCCTCTTTTCGTCAAAGTGCGAGAACAGCTGGAGCATCGGGCGCTTTGGTTGTACCTCCTGGTAGACGAGGCCGAGAAGAGGGGGCTTTCCTCCGATGAATTCGCCGCGGATGCCGTGCGGCGCTGCGGCCTCTACCAAGGCACCATGATCACGGACAAGAGCGGCACCAAGAGCCTGAAAGGCTTGAAAAAGGTCCTTTTCACAAGAAGCGCCCAGGCGATTTTCGAGATGAAGGTCATCGAATGCACCGATGACAGGCTTTCGATAGACTTCCACTATTGCCCTTTGGTCAAGGCATGGCAAAAGCAGGGGGTAGGCGACGAACAGATCGAGCGGCTCTGCGACATCGCCATGTGCGGCGACCGTGGGATCGGCGAGGCGCACGGGGTGGAGCTCGACCTTTTGAAGACCATTGCACGAGGAGATGACTGTTGCGCGATCCGCTATATCCGTAGAACGTAGTATCATGGTATCAAACCCAAGCAGAGCCCGAGAGGACACGCGCATGACCACTAGAAACTTCCTTGATGACAACCTTATGTTGAGCGCCTATGTCTTGAGTATGCGCCTTGAGGGCCGCCGTCCAAGCATCGGCATGGTCTTGGGGTCGGGTCTGAACCCGTTGGCGGACGAAATAGAGGATCCGATCAAAGTCCCTTACCGTGAGATCCCCCGGATGAAGCTCTCCACGGCCGAGAGCCATGTCGGGCAGTTCGTCTGCGGCACGCTTGCGGGCAAGGAGGTGCTCTGCATGCAGGGGAGGCTCCACGGATATGAGGGCAACAATGCCCAGGAGGTGGCCTATCCAATCTGGCTGATGGAGCGTATGGGGGTTGAGACGCTGATCGTGACCAACGCCGCCGGGGCCATCAACGAGGGCTACCAGGTGGGCGATTTCTGCGTGATGGCGGACCATATCAACTTTACCGGGAGGAACCCCATCGCCGCGCCTGACCCGGCAGACCTCTCGAACCGCTTCTTCTCGATGACCGACGCCTACGACCCGGGGCTTCGGAAGGCCGCGATCGAGGTCGGAAAGGAGGCCGGCGTCTCGGTGCAAGAAGGTGTATACCTCGGCCTGCTCGGTCCGAGCTTCGAGACCCCGGCAGAGATCAAGATGTTTCGGGTATGGGGCGCCGACACGGTGGCGATGTCGGTGGTAGAGGAGGTCATCGCCGCACGCCATGTGGGCATGCGCGTGCTCGGCATCTCGCTTGTCACCAATAAGGCGGCAGGCGTTGAGGGCGCGTCGCCGGATGGGCTCGAGGTGCTCGACGTCGGCAAGCAGCGCGAGGGAGACTTCTCGCGCCTGGTAAAAGGCATCGTGGCGAAGATCTGATGCAGCTGTCATTTTCCGAGGTAGCTGCCACGGGCCCATCACGAATGCGATCCCCAGAACATCCGGGCGACCAGGCCTTGCCCTTCGTCGCTGACGGCCGCTTGCGCATGCATGTCCTGGCAAGCGGCAGCAAGGGCAATGCGACCATCATAGAAGACGAGGCAAGCGGCCGCGCGGTCCTTATCGACTGCGGGATATGCAAGCGAGACTTCTTCGACCGTTGCAGCGAGGTGGGCATCGGCGCACGCTCGATCGAGGCGATACTGGTCACCCACGAGCATACCGACCATACGAAAGGCCTCGGCGTGGTGATGCGCGGACTTGCAAAACAGGGACTTTCCCCCCGGATCTATGCGAGCAACCGCGTGCTCAACGCAAGCTCCGAGCTGATCTCGATCCAGGATGCGTGCGAGATACGCCTGTTTTCCGATGAGGAAGCCCTTTCACTGGGTGGGATGACGGTGCACGCCTTTGCCACCTCTCATGACGCGGAGGAATCCTTCGGGTTCCGGGTCGAGCATGCGCAAGGCGACGTGCTTGGCTACCTGACCGACAGCGGGGTGGTCACCCCGCAGGCCTTCGATGCCCTGAGCGGCTGCCGCATCCTTGCGCTCGAAAGCAACCATGACGTGCGGATGCTCGAGACCGGGCCGTATCCCTATATGCTGAAGAAGCGGGTCGCCTCCGACAAGGGACACCTGTCAAACATCCAAGCTGCCGAAGCCCTTGACGCCTTGCTCGAAACAGGCTTGGAACAGGTGGTGGCCATGCATATCTCGGAGAACAACAACACTTACCGCCTGCCGCAGGAAGTGCTCGCCGAAGTGCTCACCCGCAATGGCCACCCGGCAAAGGTCTGCGCCGCCTTCCAGCAACGCCCCGTCAGCGTATAACGGTGAAAAATGCGAAAAAGACGGCCGCTTTTTCGCATTCTGCACATTATAATAGCTAAAATATTAACTAAAAATTGACTAAATAGGTAAAAACGACTAATATATTAAACATGAAAATCAATGCATTGCTCAGTCAACTGACTCCTCAGGACATCCAGCTGGGTGTGATGGATCGCCTGCGTGCACGAAGGAAAGAACAGGGCTTGTCCCAAACAGATCTTGCACACAAGGCAGATGTGAGTTTGGGTTCGCTAAAACGATTCGAGTCAAGTGGCGAAATATCCCTCGTATCGCTTGTGAAGTTGGCCACAGCCCTCGGCTATGAAGAAGACTTCGACTCTCTTTTCTCACAAAAACATTACCGTTCTATCGAGGATGTGATCAATGATACCTCCGCTCGGTAAGATCAAAGTAAGCTTTGCGGGGCGGGAGGTCGGGACTATCGCAAAGACAGGGCAAGGCCTCTATCCCTTCGAATATGCTGATTCCTGGATTGCCGAAGGATTTTCGATCAGCCCTCTCAGCCTGCCTCTTCAGAAGAAGGTGTTCATGCCCTCCCATGATCCCCTTGAAGGCATGTTCGGCGTATTCGGCGACAGCCTTCCTGACGGCTGGGGACGCTTGCTTGTCGACCGCATGCTTCGCAGCCATGGGGAAGACCCAGCAGCGCTCGATGGCCTCACCCGGCTTTCCATAGTAGGGGAGGCGGGCATGGGCGCCCTTGCTTATGAGCCGGTGTATCAGGCAAAAGAACCTATGGGAGACCACGGCGACCTGGATGCACTCGCAAAGGAATGCAAGGAGCTGTTTTCAGAGGGCCGGGCCGACAACCTTGATGAACTGTTCTTGCTGGGCGGCTCTTCCGGAGGTGCTCGCCCCAAGATTCTCACGAAGGTCGACGGGGAGGATTGGATTATCAAATTCCCGACATCCCGCGATCGTGTAACGATAGGGGAACAGGAATATCGCTATGCCCTTTGCGCCCAAGCCTGCAGCATCGATATGCCCGAGGTGAGGCTCTTCCAATCCAAGGTAGGCCCCGGATATTTCGGAGTCAAGCGCTTTGACCGGAGTCAAGATGGAGGGCGGGTTCATATGGCTTCGGCGGCCGGGCTCCTTGAAACGACGCATCGAATTCCCAATCTTGACTATGGAATCCTTGTAAGACTTACCCTGAAATTGACAGACGATATGTCGGAGGTTAAACGGCTGTATCGTTTGATGTGCTTCAATGTATTTTCCCACAATCGCGACGACCATTCAAAGAATTTCAGTTATCTATATGATGAGGGAAAACAGGTCTGGAAGCTCTCACCTGCATATGACCTTACGTTCAATCAGGGGTTCAACGGAGAGCATGCGACCACGGTTGCCGGCAATGGAATAGATCCTGGATTGGATGACGTGTTGAGCATCGCCCGAGATGCTGGACTATCCCGAACATGGGCTCGTGCTACCGCCGAGGAGATTCGTTGCAAGACCCACGACGAACTGCGGTGTTACTGGTAGGCGTGGCCTAGGCAGAACTTTGGCGTAATAATGAGAAAAAGTGACTGTCCCTTTTTCTCATTATTCGTCGAAGAGCTCGGTTGAAAAATAACGCTCGCCGGTGTCAGGTAGGATGGTGACCACGGTCTTGCCGGGGCCGAGCCTGCGTGCCAGCCGACGAGCGGCCGCCACGTTGGTGCCGCTTGAAACGCCGACCACCAAGCCTTCCTCCACGGCCAAGGCCCGTGCCGTCGAAAGCGCCTCTTCATCGGAGATGACACAGACGTCGTGGTAGATGTCTTGGTCGAGGATGGCGGGGATCAGGCCGTCGCCGATGCCCATCTGCAGATGGGTGCCGATGCCGCCGCCCGAAAGGATCGCCGCGTTCTCAGGCTCGACCGCCCAAACGCAGACATCGGGGTACAGGCTCTTCAGCACCTGGCCGACGCCCGATATGGTGCCGCCTGTACC
>JAVBQH010000103.1:0-20679 GCA_031549175.1 Raoultibacter sp. | reverse complement strand
GGTTGGCAGGCTGCACAATTATACAACAACGACGGGTCGCGGGTTTGCGTTTAACCGCAGGCGATTGGTGTCCAACCGAGAAACGGGGACAGTCCCCTTTTCTCGGTTTCGAGTGTTTTGAAACCGCGTAAAAGGGCATGGCCCCTTTACGCGCAAGCTATTCCGTGGCTGCGACTTCAGGCGTGCCTTGAGGGGCATTGTTGGCGGGCTTGCCTGCCTCCGGTTGCCCCGACCCAGTCGTCTCGGGCTTGATGAGGCCGGGCTTGATGAAGAAGGTGCAGACGAACGCCACGATACCGACAGGGATGATCGCCATGTTGGCGGCTTGAGTCCAACCTTCGAGCGTGGTTCCGCCCGCAGCAACAACCGCGTCATGGATTCCGCCGAATACGGGGCCGGTAAACATCTGGCCGCCATACTGGAGGAAGGTGATCATGGAGAGGCCGAAGGCCACCGCAGTAAGGCCGCCCTTTCCGACCAGCAACGGGACGTAGGGGCGGACCGTTGCGACAAGGATAGCATTGCCCAAGAACTGGAAGATCATGTAGACCCAGAACAAGGCCGTTCCACTCAGGCCGAAAATCTCAGGCCGGAAGCCGAAGACACCGGTAAGCGTGAGGAACAGCATGCCGAGCGAGATCAGCAGGAACTTGCGGTTCTTGTTGATGCGGTCGGAAATGAACCCAAAGATCGGGGCGCAGATGCCAAGCGCAGATGCGATCGAGCCCCACATACTTGCATCGTTGCGATCCATTCCGAAGCCGTCTTGGAAGAACTGCACGTTATACGTGGTGAAGCAGTAGTTGATGTAGTTGAACGCCAGCCAAGCGATGCAGAGCATGATGAACTGGTGCTGCTTGATATAGGGCACGATCTTCCTGAAGGGCACCGCCTCTGCGCTGACTTCGGTCGCCTCCTCCTTCTTCGGGTTGCGATAAATAACAAGCACGAGAATCGTGCAGATAAGCGCGATCACGGCCATCACCCAGAAGATGTTATGGAACTCGGTGCGCTGTGCAGCAGGCGCCATGCCGGCGAGCATGGGATTTGCGATTGCGTTGGTGCTGATCAACATACCGACAGGCACCCAAGTGCCCCAGATGGCGATAGCGAACGCACGCTGCTTGTCTGAGAACCACAAAGAGATCGCCGTCGGCGAGCTCACCGCCACGAACCCGACTCCGAGCCCGGTGATGCAACGGGAGGCTAGCATGACGTTGTAGGACTCGCCGGAAAGCGCACTCACGCAAGCGCCGATAGTGACGAGTAGGCCGCCGGCAACGAGCACGACCTTGACGCCGAACCTCTTGACCAACGGCGAGGTGCAGATGGCAGAGATAAGTGCGAACACGGACAGCATGCTCATCAGATTGCCGAACAGCACGCCCTTCGTGGCGGGGTTGGCGATCATCTCGTCGAATGCCGGGACGCGCGGGGCGCCGTTGATCGGGGCGCCGATTCCTTGGATGGTGGTGGCCAATGGAGGCAATGAGAACCAGATGATCGGCACCGCAACACTGAGCAGGAATATGACTACGAGCATCAGCCATGCGCGGCCAGAGGTCTTAGCCTGTGTACTTTCTTGTGCAACCATTATCTCCTCCTTAAGATATCTGGGATCTATTAATCCCTTATAGAATGAGGTTGCTGGTTCTTGCGAACCTTGCAAAATGGATGACTGCTCCACTTTGCCTGGGGCCCTGCACAGGAACCGACCTGGCTGGGCGCCTTGCCCTCCCCTTTGGGGGGGGAGCCTTAAGCGATTCTAAATATCGTTGCTGCATTCCCGCCTTTCATAAGTGCCTTTTCCTCATCGGAGACATCAAGGCACTCGATGGACTCGAGTGAACGTGCCATCCACTCATAGAAGACAGGGAACGAAGAGCCCAAAAGCAGGTGGTCGGCGCCGCATACCTTGACGGCGCACTCAAGCTGATCGGTTCCCCACGACATAGGATGTGTCATGTCGAAGTAGATGTTGTTTTCAAGGTAGCGCTCATAGGCCTCATGGTCGACGTTGGTGGCCAGGCGGTTCATGGCCTCCTTCTTCTTCGTCGACTTATGGGGAGCCAGAATGTTTTGCAGGCCGAACCAGTTGCCGCCGAACATGGTGTGTACGAACTTGAGGTTCGGGAACTCGTCGAACATCCCGCTGTAGACCTCACGACCGACGGCAGCTGCCTGCGCATGGATGCGGCCAAGCTCGCGGCGAAGGACCGTGTAAGTATCGAAATTCTGGAAGGCATTCTGACCAGGCGTGTGATGGACGACGACCGGGACTTGTTTTTCGTTCAACACCTTCAGATAGGGTTTGAACATGTCGTCGTCAAGAAAGCGGTCGCCATAGCAGCACGCCAGCTGGACTCCAACCATCTCAAGATCGTCGACGCAGCGCTCGAGCTCATAGACGTCTTCCTTGCGACCCCAGGGCGGGATGACGGCGTTGGCATACAGGCGGCCTTGCGATGCCTTGCACATAGCGGCGGCCTGATCATTCACGATCTTGCAGATATCGAGGGGCAGCCATTCCTGCCAAACCGGCATGCGCAGCATCGCAGCGTCGACACCGGCCTCGTCCATCGCCTTGACCTTCGTCTCAAGCGTATAGTCGCCCTCGACATAGTTGAGGATCTGCTTTCCCTCAGGGTACTCGAGGATCAGTTGGTCTTTCTCCCCGTCGGGCGTCTTGTCGACATAGGCCTTCATACCGAACGCAACCGGTGCCGAATACAGAAAGCCATGCAGCACTTCCTGGTTAGTGAACAGGTCGGTTGGTAAGAAGTGCATGTTGCAGTCTATTACTTTCCCAGCCATTTTCTCTCCTTTTCTAAACCGAGAAAAAGGGACTGTCCCCTTTTCTCGGGTGGGTATTTACGCTTCCTTGATCGCGACGAGCATCATCTTTTCGCGACTGACCTTCGTCGCGAGGTCTGCGCCTTTGCCGACTTCGATGACCTGGGCCGGGCAATGCGGCTCGCAGGTGGCCGGCTTGCCTTTGGCGCGACGATCCTCGCAAAGGTCGCACCAACGGGTGAACTGCGGAATGAAGTCGTATTGCCAATCCTTTTCGCCGAACTTCAACGGCCCCAGTTTGGTGATTTTGAGGCCGGTTTCCTTCTCGCTGTATCCATGCTCCTGCTGGCAAGCCAAGACGCAGGCTTCACACCCAGTGCAAAAATCAACGTCGACTAGTATTCCTTGATAACTCATGACTCCTCCTGACGGTTTTCCCATGCACCCCATTTAGCCATTCAAATCGACCTTCGCGCTCGCTCACAGCACTTGAGGCTGCTCGCTTCGGCTCAGGATCGCTTTTCAAGGCTATCTGGGGCACCTTGAAAACCTTTCGCTTCCTCGCTTAATTAGCGTCCTTATAGATCTTGCACATCATAGCTTTGTAGTTAGAGCCGAACCCTGAGACACCGGCATCAAATGGTACGAGGTTGTTGATGTTGGACTCGAACACGTCGAAGAGGTCTTCGCCTTCGCGCTCGGGGAACCACCAACCGTGCTCGGCCTGCATAACGCGCGGATCATAGGTATCGTTGAACTCGACCTTGTACTTGCATTTGCCATGCTTGTTCTCAAGCCAGACCCATTCGCCTTCATCGATGCCGTGCTTCCCGCCGGTCTCGGAATGAACGAATACCAGCGGGTCAGGATGCAGGGTACGGAGTTTCTTGACTTGGCGCTGCTCAGAGTGGAAGAAATGGGGAACGCGCGCGCCCGACGTGACGATATAGGGGTACTCTGCCACATCTTCGGGGGCGCTATAAGGGCTCTCAACGGGCTCTACATAGCTCGGCAGTGCATCGAGGCCTTGTCCGACATGCTCGAAGATCAACGAATATATCTCGGCGCGCCCAGAAGGGGTCTCGAAGCCGACCTGGCCGTCCTTGCGAAGAAGGCCCTTCTCGTATTTCCGATACTCGAATTGCGGATACTTCCAGACGGATTCTTTAAGCTCTTCCCATGAGAAGCCCCCGTCCTCAAGGGCGTAGTCCCACATTTCCTCGACCGAGTCCCACGGCCACGCGATGTCCTCGTTTTCGGGGAGCGTTATGCGCTTGCCCAGTTCGAGGAACATAGTGGTGTCTGCCTTGGTTTCGGCAATGGGCTCGATTGCCTTGGTGATGCAGCTTATGCGGTAGGGGTTCAGGCCGCCGAAGCCGTTGCGTTCTGCATAGGTGGCTGCCGGGAGCACCACATCGGCAAGGGCCATCATGGTCGGCGTCATAAAGAGATCGGAGAACACGCAGAACTCGAGCTCGTCTTGATACCACTTCAGTTGCTTCTCGGCCTGCGCGCCCATGGTGGCAAGGAAGTTGTTGGTGGCAAAGTAGGCACCCTTGGGCTTATAGGGATCGCCGGTCTGCCATGCCTCGATGGTTGCATTCGAGCTCATGTTCTTGAAGCCGACGTTGAACAGCGGGTAACGGTCGGAGCCGATGCGTTTGGCGCCCTGTTCCTCGGTGAGGAGCTCATCATAGCCCCAGCATCCGGTCCAGTTCGGCTGCTCGATGCCCCAGCAGGAGCGTCCGATGACGTTTCCTCCGGGGATGTCGAGGTTGCCGGTGATCACCCAAAGCGCCACGACCGCATGGGCTGCCTGCTGGCCGCCGGTCTGCTGGTCAAGTGCCACGCCCCACTGAATCGCAGCAGGCTTGGCAGCAGCATACTGGCGGGCAAGAGATTGGATCTCCTCTTTGGAGACCCAGCTCTTCTCTGCCAGATCGTCGAGGTCGTACTGGGCGACGCGTTCTTTGACGGCGTCAAGGCCATGGACCCATTTGTCGCAGAAAGCCGCGTCATAGAGCTCTTCTTCGCAGATGACCTTGAGCAGGGCCATCGCCAATGCGCCGTCCCCGCCCGGACGGACACGGAGCCAGTTCTCGCCGGCACGCGCGGCAATCCAAGTGAGCTGAGGGTCGATAACGGCAACCTTCATGCCGCGCTTCATCATATCGAGTATCCAGTGGCCGTAGAAGCCATCGGCATTCGAATAGAAAGGCTGGTGGCCCCAGATGATCATAAGCTCGGGAAGCTGGTATTCTGGATTGTCGTAACGGTCGACGAAGAACTGCGAGCAGTCGGCCACACAGGCATCGCCAAGCATGATCGCCATACTGGCAATGCGGGGCAGGTAGCATGAGTTGCCCGCAAAGTAAGGAACCCCCTCGTTCGGTGAGCCCATGCATGCGTTCAGACGGGTGATCTGATGGATGTCGCGGCCGGTGCCTTGGCACATCATGACATACTCAGGGCCATACTCAGCAGAGATGCGCTTGAATTCCTTTTCGATGATATCGTATGCCTCATCCCAAGAGATACGCTCGAACTGGTCTTTTCCACGGTCTTCAAAGGCGCGCTTCATAGGATACTGGAGCCGCTCTTCGTGGTACACGTAGTCGGGGATGCACAGGCAGCGGCTGCACAGGCGCCCTTGGTTGTAGGGATCCATAGGGTCGCCCTCGACCTTTTCCAGTTTCCCGTCTTTCGTGTACATAAGTACGCCGCATACATTGTGGCACCCTGGCGCCGAGCGGGCCGATGCACGCGTCACCGTATACCCGTCTTCAACGTAGCGCCAGGGCACTTCGGGGGTCGAGACCGCAGGAGCGGGGGCCACGTCGCTTTTCGGTATACGCGTTCCTCGCTTGTAAGTCGTTTCACCCATGGGGTTCCTCCTCTTCTCTCATCCGTCATAAAATGATTCTTAGCCTCTTTGCTTGTGAAGGCGGGCCTCGGAAGGCCGCCTCAATCAAATACAGCTTTGACGAGTACGAGTGTAGGAGTCGCTTGGGGCGCCCTATCCCCCAGAGATAGTGAAGGCCGCGATTTCAGTACGAAATACTGAGGTTTGGGAGGCCTCATCACATTGGTATGAGGCCTCCCAGACACTAAGATCATGTCGGATTTTCTATGTCCTTTTTGGCCAGAGACATAATTGAAAAGTACAGGGGCAGCCCTTCGGGTGGGACAAAAGGGTCTGTCCCTTTTGTCCCACCCGTCATTGCTCGGGAGGCTGGGAGTTCCCGGTGAGCACGTGGGTGGGCGGCTTGCCGCCGAAATAGCCTGGATCGCGCAAGCTCTGCACATGTTCCTGTACCAGCACCACAACGTTGTAGACAATGTGCGCGATAAAGCAAGTCAGGATGCTTCCTGATACCAAATACGCGACGCCGAGCACTGCTGCAAGCAGCAGGGTCAAGACGGTGGAGGAAAGGCCGCGGTAGTTTTCGTGGGCGAGCCAGAACAGGATCGAAGAGACGGCGAGGGCCAATACCCCGGCGGGCACTTCGCCCAAGGGCAGGGCAATCTGTTGGACCAAAGCCAGAAGGGCTCCCCGGAACAAGACCTCTTCGAAAAAATTCGTAACCGGTATGGTGACAAGCAAAACGCCAGGTGGCATACGAATCATCTCCCCCGCAAGCCCCTGGCGCTGTTTCACAATGCTTGCCTGGTACCCCCGGGCAAAGGCCCTCAAGACACGGTCTGCCACGAAGTACGCCAGCAGCAAAAGCGGCGGCCAAATAAACCACCAGGGGTCAAAGTACAGCCTGCCCACAATACTGGCAAACCAGCCGCCTTCCGCAAAGGCGAAGTCCCAATCCCCCTCCTGGATACCGACGAGCACACCCGTCAGGAGGATAGACGCAACGGCAAGGATGGCAGCGGAACCAAGCGCCGTCTTGACGAAAGCGCGTACTTCCCGTTTTCCCAAAGGAGGGATCCGCCCGTCTTGAGGATTCTCCAATTTACTCATGCGCCCTTTCGTGAAATCCCATATTTTAGTATTGTACCTGGATTTACTCTTGCGATTTTTCTGATATTCAATAGACTTGGTATAGATGGCGGAAAAGGAAGTGATCGAATGATCGTCTCGACAAAAGGGCGATACGCTTTGCGTGTCATGGTAGATTTGGCTGAAAGAGGCCCCGATGCGAAGGTCCCATTGAAGGCAATCGCCGAAGGCCAAGACCTCTCTGAGAAATACCTTGAAGGCATAATGGCCGTCTTGGTTCGTGCCGAATACCTAGAAGGCATGCGCGGCAAAGGCGGTGGATACCGCTTGACGCGCGACCCGGAAGACTATTCCGTGGCAGAGATACTGAAACTCACCGAGACCTCCTATGCTGCCGTATCCTGCCTCCAAGGAGAGACCAACACCTGCCCGCGCGCCGATACCTGCAAGACGCTTCCTATGTGGAAGCGCCTCAACGACATGATCGACGATTTTTTCTCGCAGATATCCGTTGCCGACCTGGCTGAGGAAAACTGCGACTTTGAGATTTAACCGCAAGTCACCTTAGAGGCCGGAACAACTCCGCATACACAGCCGCTGCTACGACAGCCCGTCCGTACGTTTTGCCGCAACCCTGAACAGGATCGCGGCTGCAATAAGCGCGATGATCTCTGAGCAGATCCCGCCTGCAAACAAGACACCGAACCCGGCTGCGTCCAACACAAAGCCCCAGCCGACTATGCCTATGCCAAAAGCGATGTCGTTGATAAGGTAGAAGAGGGCATTGACGGCACCGAAGCGGTCGGTCGGCGCAGTCTTGACCGCGACGGCGTTGAGCAGGGGTATGGCGATCCCGATGCACATTCCATACCCCATGCCGCATAGTGCGTAGGCAAGCTCGTTGTGGAGCAGCCAAAGGCCGAGGAGCGCCAGCGCACCGGCAACGACGGGGAATACCAGCAACTTGAAAGGGGCGAGCCTGTCCATGATCTTCGATGATACAAGCCTGATGACAACAGATGTAACTGCCGCCACAAGGAAGAACAGGCTGGGGTTTGCATACCCCATGCTTTGCGCGTAGAGCGACGTGTATGAGATGAACACGGTCGTAGCGAAGGTGATGAAGAAGAGCGGGACCGCGCCATACAGCGCCTTCTTTTCAAACAGCCTGCCCAGAAACGAGCGTTCCTCATGCGGGCCAGGCGGCGAATCCAAACGCGCACCTTCCCCGTTTGCAAGGACAGCTGCAGGATCCTTGCGCCGCACCTCTTCAGTCTGCACATGCTTCCAGGCCTCTCGGTAGCCTGAGCCGGTTGGCAATATCTGGGGGTTTTTCTCATAGCGCACGCACAAGGCAAGGCACAGCATGACTGTGGCAAGGATGCCCTGCCCTATAGAAAGCGCCTGGTGGTATTCGAAACCTACCAGCCATACCGCAAGGGCGGGGCCGGCAGCCATGGCCAGGGCCTGACCGAGGCCGAAATAGCCAAGGCCTTCACCGAGCCTTCTTTGCGGAAGGGCGTCGGCGGCACTGGCGTTTATCGCCGTCTGCGCGAACGAGAAGCCTGCGCCTTGTAGGATACGCGAGATAAATAGTGTGGCCGGCAGGTCGGCCGCGATAGGAAGGATGGGTCCTATGATAAGCAGGACGGCCCCGATCACCATGGTGAGGCGGCGCCCCTTCCTGTCGACAAGCGGGCCTGCCGCAAAACGGGCGACGAGGGCAGACAATATATACGCGGCCAGCAAAACGCCGCTATACGAGGACGTGCCGCCAATGGATTTGATGTAGAGCGGCGTCCCTGCTGCAATGCTTTGCCCGATTGTACATACCAACAGGTTAAGCACGGTCACCATGACAAAGGTCACCGACCATATATGCGTCGACGCACTTTGTTTGCGTGCTGCTTCCAAGGCTGAAGACCTTGCCCCCTTGCTTTTCATTAAGGATTCGTATCGAATTCCCTATCCTAGCATATACGGTATTTTCCGAAAGCACGGCTTATGGTTTTTAGCGCCGTGCCCGAGTGCCATCGGAAAGGGGCCTCGTTTGGAGCAGGCACCCAATAGGGGGGTTTAGGAAGGCGGGACAGCCCTTTTCGGCCTTTCAGCGTTTTGAGGTCAAAGGTAGCGGCGCACCTTGCTGCGGTAGGCATCGTATTCTGTGCCGTATATCTTTTCCAAGGAAGCCTCTTCCCGCTTGACTTGCCTTGTGAACAGCCACGACGCAACAAAAAGATACAGGGCGAAGGGCCCGGTCGGATATACCAGGAAAATACCGAGCAATACCAGGAAGAAGGCCACGTAGATGGGGTTTCGGCTGAGGCCGAACGCGCCTGTCGTCACCAGTTTTCCCGGCGTGCCCTCGTCGATCCCCACCCGAAAGCTTTTACCGAATGATACGATCGCCCATACGAACAGCAGAAGGCCGGCAAAGCAACTTGCCACACCAACCCAGGCAATGGACTGGCTTTCAAACATCAGAACGCCAAAGCGGGGCAGATCCCAGATGTTGGCAATGAAAAGGTAGAGGAAAAGCAGGACAAACGGGGGGATCAGATAGTCCTTCTTATCCATCTTCCCAAACTGGAAGGCGTCGATCCCAAGCTTCTTCAGCATCCTGACCCGGATGACCACGCAAACAATCAGGAGCAGAAATGCCGCTAACGCAAAGTATCCCTGCATGACACCCCTTTCACGGCAAGTGTGCTACAAGCCCACCCGCCATGATACAGGAATGAGAAAAAGGGACGGTCACTTTTTCTCATTTCTTCTCGGCTAGGCCTTCGCCTCCGGCTCTTCCTCATGCCGCTTCAATCGCATATCGATCTCGTCGATCCGGCGCACGTCCATCTTGTGGACGGTGAAGAATGCTTCGACCTCGCCGAATTCCGCAGTTACTGCATCGCCCTCTTCCGGTATCTGCCCGAAGAGGTCCAACAGGAGGCCGGCGGCGGTCTCGAAGCCTGCTTCGTGCTCAGGCTTGTAGCTTATAAGGTCGTACAGCTCGTCGATAGGCAAAGACCCGTCTATCAGGTAGTGGTCTGTGCCGAGTTCTTTGACCTCGTCATTCATATGCATATATTCATCATCGCAGCGTCCCACGATCTCTTCCATGATGTCGCTCATGGTCACGATGCCCGCTGTGCCGCCGTGCTCGTCGACCACGACGGCGATCTTCGTGCGCTTTTCCTGCAAGGTCTGCAAAAGCTTTGCGATGGGGATACTTGAGGGCACGGCGTGGATGGTACGGATCTTGACGTCGTCGATAGTGGAGCCTGCGGGCAGGCTGTAGAGGTCTTTGATATGGACGAATCCGATGATGTCGTCTTTGTTGCCGCGCATCGCCGGGTACCGGGTGTACTTATACTGGCGCATCAGGTTGATGTTCTCCTCAAGGGAGTCCTCGACATCAAGGCAGACCAGCTCGATACGCGGGGTCATGATGGCTTCCGCATCCTTGTCGCCTAGGTCGAAGATATTGCTTACATATTCGCTCTGCTCGGGGTTGACGTAACCGCTTTCAGCGCTTTCTTCAATGAGCAGCTTGAGCTCTTCGTCGGTATAGGCTTCGTGCTCTTTGGCAACGTCATGCCCGAGAAGCCTCATGACGCCGTTCGTGATAGTGTTGAACAACCACATGATCGGATAGGTTATGCGATAGAACCAGATGAGGGGCGTTGCCGTAAGCAGCGCATACCGCTCGGTGCTAAATATTGCCAATGACTTGGGGATCAGTTCTCCTGCCACGATGTGGAGCGCGGTAATGATGATGAAGCCGATTACCACGGCGATGGCAGAGATTGCCGCATCGGGAAGCCCGAATACCTCAAGCGCGGGATGGATCAGGGCGGAAACCGCCGGCTCGCCCAGCCAGCCGAGGGCAAGGGAGGCCAAGGTGATGCCCAGCTGGCAAGCCGAAAGGTAGGCATTCACGTTTTCTGTGATGATCTTCGCGTTGGCGGCACTCGGCTTCTTCGCCTCGATCGCCATATCGATTTGCGATTTCCTAACTCTGACCAGTGCGAATTCTGCAACGACGAAAAACGCATTCATTAATAGGAAGAACACTACCAAGAGAAGGCTTACGGGCACGGGCATGTATGCGGGTCTCCAATCATCTACGTACCGACATTTTACCACGCGCACCACCTGGTGATGTCGCTTTGTTACCCGCACCGCGTAAAGGGATCAGACCCTTTTGCACACCCGAGAAAAGGGGACTGTCCCCTTTTCTCGGGTTGAGGGGGGTAAGTGTCGGCGCCGTGAACGAGCGAGCTTGCTTACCCAAACATCAATTCTTTATAGATCGCATAATCCTCATCGGTGAATACGTTGAAGACCGCCTTGATCGGGCGCGGGCGATCAAGGCGGTCTTCACGAACAGTCGCAAGGGCGATCTGTGCAGCCTCTTGGTGCGGGAACCTGAACTCCCCTGTCGAAATACAGCAGAATGCGATGCTATCGAGCCCCTTCGCCTGTGCGAGCTCCAGGCAGGAGCGATAGCAGCTTGCCAGCATCTCCCGATCACCCGCCTGGACCCTATCCGCAACGATCGGGCCCACCGTGTGGACTACGTAGGAGCTGGGAAGGTTGAAGGCAGGGGTGATCTTGGCCTTCCCCGTCGGTTCCGGATATCCTTGCGCCTGCATGATGGTGTTGCAGGCATCCCTCAGCTGAAGTCCCGAAAAGCTATGGATCGCATTGTCGATACAATGGTGCCCTGGTATGAAGCAACCAAGCAGCCGGTTGTTCGCTGCGTTTACAATGGCATCGACCTCGATCCGGGTGATGTCGCCCTGCCAAAGTGTCAGCCCATCGCCCGTGGTTTGGCCAAGCTCGCTCAGCCCGACGATCCCCCGCCCGCGCAATTCTTCTTGTAGGAAGGCATCCTGCACTTCGAGAAACTCCTTATCAAGCGGCAGCGGAGGCCGCATGTTCATAAGAGCTCGAAGCAGTCGCCTTTGCCCCGCCACGTCAGAGGGAAGCGGCTGCCCCTCCCCCCTTTCCTCAAGCAGGAATCCGACAAGATATGAGAGCCGACCAAGTTGGTCCATCATATGCCTTTCTGGGCCAGCACAAGGATTTCGGCAATATCGCCATCCAGACAGATTGCGCGTTGCCCGATCTCCTCCGGAGCATAGGCCTCCCCCTTGTTGATGCATACATAGGTCGCCGCCGGGTTTTCAAGCGCAAGGCGCCAGAAGGGGTATTTGATGATGGCGGGTGTGTTTCCGCCGACACCCAGCTCGAGAAGGAGTATGCGCTTCCCCTTGGTCACTTCGACGAAGTCGTCGTAGTGTCCCCGCGCCGCATCCCAGCCTGCGTCTTGCACAAAGGTGTTGTCCGCCCGAAGGTTCATGGCCATGGGCGCCCCGCATTTCGGACAGTAGGGTACGAGGTCGGAAGGCACCTTCATCCCAGACTGCTCCGCAACCATCTTACGTACCGTGGCCTCGTTGTCATACGTGCTCGCATGGCAGGGGCGCGAGCATTGCCACAGGCCATAATCTCCTTGCGTGTAGAAAAGCCTGCGCTTGTCAAAGCCGGTGCGCTGAAAGCAGTGGTCGACGTTCGTGGTCAGCACGAAGTAATCGCGACCCTGCACCATGTCGAGTAAAGTGGCGTAGGGTTCTTTGATTTCGCCCTCATAACGGTTGAGGAAGATATGGCGGCTCCAGTATGCCCACTTCTCTTCAAGCGTAGGGTAAGGGTAGAAACCCGCCGTATACATATCGTGATAGCCGTAAGCTGAAACGAAGTCGGCAAAGTTGCTTTCGAAGCGCGGCCCGTCGTAGACAAGCCCGGCAGAGGCAGACATACCGGCGCCGGCGCCGATCATTATTGCCTCGGCATCCCGCCATGCCTTACAGAAGACATCGACTTTCGCTGTGGTGCCATACGCAGGCATACCGATCCCTGTTCCTTTGCTTGAAGAGGCTTGGGAATGAGAAAAAGTGACCGTCCCTTTTTCTCATTCCCAAGAAAGCTCCCTGTTGTTGACTTGGCTTATGCCGTTACGATAGTGTGCTAGGCAACAAACGTAAACTAGGCACGGTACCGCAACCATGAAGAAATCAGAAAAACATCTCGTTGCTTCTTTGCTCGCCCTTGTGGCAGCGATCGGATGCTTTGCGCTGTCGCGCTTCATACCCCTTGAAATAGGAAAGATCATCGTTTTCACGGTCGGCGCGGTCTTTGTCCTTGGGTTCTTTGTCAGCCTGATCTATTTCCTTGTGGAGGCCTTCGGGTCAAGGCTTCCCGGCCTCTTCTTCAACATCATCATGCTTGTGGTCGTCTTCACCTTCACCGTACTATACGACTATTCGCCCGAGATCACGGGCTTCGACTTCATCAACAACGATACTTTTGAGACCCTCGTCACGTTCCTGCTGGCTTTCGTGTTCGTCGTGGTGTGCAGCGTATTGGCATTCCGGAAACTGCGGCCTTATGCCGACCCGTATTACACCGCATGGTTCGCTGCAATATTTGCCACCCTGTCAGGTATTTTCTATTTATTTGGCCCAATGCTCCCAGAAGAGGACGCCCTAGAGACCTTCCGCATGTTCGTCGTGGTCGGTTCCCTTTCACTTGGAATATCCCTTGTGATGATCGAGGCGGACAAACGCAGGAAGGCGCCCGCCCCCGAGAAAGCCGGACGCTGACACCCGAGAAAAGGGGACTGTCCCCGTTTCTCGGTTATGCGTCCTCAAGCGGGATGAAGAGCTCGCACTTGCAGATGCCCTCTTCCATGAACTCGTCGCAAGGGCACAAGGTGGTGTCGTCGATGTTCACCCGGCAGGGGCAATGGCCGTCTCGGGCTTCGATGCCTTTTACGATTCGTGCAACATAATCCGGATCCGGATTCATCCTATAGCCTTTCATGGCTCCTCCTCTGTTGTTGGAAATACCCTCGTCTCAAAACATCATTAGTATAGTGATACGCACGAGGAAAACGGCCATACTTTTATCGAACCGTTACGTCCTCAGGTTGGCGGTAAGGCGGCCCTCCTGTTGATTGACCACTCTGGTCGATCATGGTATGCTTTTTGACCACAGTGGTCAATCAGGGGCTGTGCCCGCGAAGAGCAAGGACGGTGAGGGCAATCAACAAGGTATTCCTCGAATTGCCCGAAGAGAAAAGGCGCTTGATACTGAACGCCGCCTTCACTGAGTTCGGCGAACAGGGGTATGCGCGGGCATCGACCAACCGTGTGGTCGCACAGGCCGAGATCAGCAAGGGCATGCTGTTCTACTACTTCAACAGCAAAAACGAGCTTTTCAACGACCTGGCAAACACCGCGCTTGACCACTCGATGGAAAAGTATGAGGAAAGCTTTTCCCAGGTAAATCCTGACTATATTGATTGGCTCTACAACCTGGCGCGTAAGAAGTTCGAATACCAGCAGCTCTTTCCAGAAGAGACGCGTTTCCTGGGACAGCTTTATCTTTCGAGTGACAAGGACTTCCTCGATGCCGATACGGCGGACCGGTTCACATCGCTGATCCGACGCACGCAGGAGCAGGTTGAGAAAAATGCCGACACCTCGATGCTTCGCACCGACATCCCCCACGATATCGCAAAGAAGATGGTCGGTTGGGTTATCGAGGGCTACCAAAACGATATGGTCGCCCGTATGGAGGCGGACGCCGAGATTTGGAACAAGGGACACCTCGACCCCTTCTGGGACGAGTACTACGAATTCTTAGAGGTTCTCAAACACCTCTTCTATAAGAAAGGGAAGGCATGATGGGCATTCTAGAAACAACAGGCTTGAAGAAGAACTTCGGAAAAGTAGAGGCCTTGCGCGACGTCACGCTTTCCGTTGATGAAGGGGAGATCTTCGGCTTTATCGGGCCGAACGGCGCCGGGAAAACCACCACCATCCGCGTCCTTCTCGGCATGCTGCACCGCGACGGCGGCGATGCAAGGCTGTTTGGCCAAGATGCCTGGAAACACGCCGTCGAACTGCATAAGCGGGTTGCCTATGTGCCGGGCGACATCAACCTCTGGGACAACCTCTCGGGAGGCGAGGTGATAGACCTGTTCATCAAGCTCCGCAAAAGCAACGGCGCATCCCGCCGCGATGAGATGATCGAGAAGTTCGGCCTCGACCCCACGAAAAAGTGCCGCACCTATTCGAAGGGGAACCGCCAAAAGGTCGCCCTCGTAGCGGCGTTTGCCCTCGATGCCGAGCTCTACATCCTCGACGAGCCGACAAGCGGACTCGACCCCTTGATGGAACGCCTCTTCAAAGAGCAGGTACGCGAGCTGAAGGAGGAAGGAAAGACGATCTTCCTTTCAAGCCACATCCTTTCCGAGGTCGAGCAGCTGTGCGACCGGGTGGGCATCATCCGCCAGGGCGAGATCGTCGAGACGAGCTCCTTGGCCGAGCTCCATCACATGACGCAGACGCGCGTGCTTGTCGAGACCGAGCGCGCCTTGCCTGACGGGCTGCCCGGCGTCGCAAAACGCGAGCAACAGGAAGACTCGTCGTCGGAAATTGCCTTCCTCATCGAGGCCGGACGCATCGGCGATTTCATCACAGCCGTCGCCCCCTATGGGGTCAAGCAGCTTGAAAGCACCCCTCCGACACTTGAAGAGCTCTTCATGAGCAGGTACGAGGAAGGTTCTTCGAAATGATAGCGGGAGCCTGGAGGCTTTGCCTCTTCACGCTGCGGCGCGACTGGGTGCGTATCGTTGTCTGGCTTGTGGTGCTGGGCTTCTTCGCCCTTTCCATCCCCTTGGTGTTCGAGGGCATGTTCGGCACTGAAGCGGAACGGGCCGCCATGGCAGAAACCATGAAGAACCCGGCGATGACCTCATTGTTCGGAATCGCCTACGGGCTTGATGACTTCGATTCGGGTTCGCAGATGGCAGCCGAGATGCTGCTGTTCACCATGATGGCCGTCGCCGTCGGCAACATTATCATGGTGGTGCGCCACACACGGAAGACCGAGGAGCTGGGGCAGCTTGAGATGATGCTCGCGCTGCCCGTTGGGCGTCTGGCAAACCTGACCGGGGTGCTCGTTGCGGCGCTCTTCTTCAACCTTGCGATAATCGTCGAGCACGCCGTCTTGATGACAGCGCTCGGAATTGACAGCATGCCCTTCATCGGCAACCTGTATTACGGGCTTTGCTTAGGGCTGACCGGCATGTTTTTCGCCGTGCTCACAGCCTTTGTCTCGCAACTGACAAACAACGCACGCTCTGTCATGGGCATCTCGATGGCGCTTTTCCTGCTTGCCTACGTGATGCGCGCCGTGGGCGATTTGGGCACAGAATGGCTGAGCCTCGCCTCCCCCCTTGGCCTCCCCTTGCGCTCGGAGCCCTATGTCGACGAGACCTTCTGGCCGCTCGCCATCATGATTGCGGCTACCGTCGTCGTCTGCGTACCCGCTTTTGTCCTGCAGGCACGACGCGATATGGATGCCGGCCTGTTGCCCCAGCGCTTAGGACGCAGTCACGCGAGGAGCTCGCTCCTCTCACCGCTTGGCCTTGCATGGCGTTTGGGAAGGGGCACCTTCATTGCATGGGCGGCCGGACTCTTCCTGGTAGGAGCCATGTATGGCTCGGTCTTCGGCGATCTGGAAGGCTTCTTGGATTCAAGTGATTACCTGAAGGCGCTGTTCACGAACATGGATTTTACTCTGACCGAGCAGTTCCTGGCTATGCTTATGACCATTATGCCCGTTCTCGGCACCGTGCCAGCAATTGTGCTTGCAATCAGGCTGCGCTCTGAAGAGAGGAGAAACCGGCTTGACGCCTTGACCTCGCGCAGCGTCTCCCGCACGCACGTGATGACGGCCTATGTGGTGATCTCCATGCTTGCCTGCGTTGTGGTGAATTTCCTGCAGCTTACCGGGCTTTGGATGGCCGAAGCGGCCGTCATGGCCGACCCTCTGCCCTTCAGCGAGATCTGCGCTGCCGGCATGTCATACCTACCCGCCATGCTTGTGGTGTGTGGCTTCACCTTTACACTGATCGGCCTATTCCCCAAGCTTGTCAACGTATCATGGGCTTTGCTTGCCTATGCAGTCTTCGCAGGCTACCTAGCGCCGCTCTTGAAGCTCGACGATTGGGTGTCGATGGCAAGCCCCTTTTATTACGTGAAGCAGATGCCCGTGGAAAGCTTCGATGTGGTGCCCATCGTGGTATTGACGCTGGTTGCCATCGCCTTTACCGTAGCAGGCTACCTGGGCTATCGCAGACGCGACCTGGATGGATAAGAGAATGAGAAAAGGGCCGGTCACTTTTTCTCATTCGGGGAGCAAGCCGTGCTCTTCGAACGCCGCCCGTTCGTCACCCGCTACATAAGCGAAAATCTGCGGCCTTCCCTCTTCTATATGAAGCATATAGGTTACGTCGAAGTCGATTGTAGTGGCGCTGTCATCACGGCGCTCGTATGTAGATGAAAAGAAAACACGCGCCATCTGATGGTTTGCGTCAATGGGGGTAAGGTCGACCTTGACCAGCTTCATTTCCCGGGTGCCTATCGATCTATAGAAGGCATATCCCTGCTCAAGAAACGCACGGAACGCGTCGTCATTTTGGGCGCACAAGACCCCCGTAGGCCCGGCAGCGACAAAACAGGGGGCATAGGCTGCCTGCACCGATTCGACATCGGGCGAATCCCCGAGCGAACGGTTGAATGCCGCGACGTAATCTTGGAAGAATTGTTGGATACGAGCGTGCATGGCTGATCCTCCTTGGGGAAAGCTGTTCCTACGCCAAGCCCCGACCTCTCTTAGTGCTTCGTCAAACAGGCCTGCCGCGGAAAGAAAACTCTACGGTGACCTTATCGCCCGGAGCTATCTGCTGCTTTTTTCGGACCTTCGCCGGTATGGCCAGGAAATACGTCCCGTCGCCTACAGGAAGGAACGAGGTCTCCCATTCGCTTGATGCGATCCTTGCTGTTATGGCGATATACCCGAAATTCCCTTTTGGCAGGTCTTTGAATGACGTTCCAAGCTCTTGGGGGACAGCAACCGTGTGCCAGCCGCCTTCCCCTTCGCAAACCTCAACCTCACCGGTGAAACTATCCCATGCGTCCATTCCCACACCTCATTTTTGACAAGCCGATTTCGATCGCTATGAAGACAAGTATAGTCTTTTCCGCTGAGAAAGTACTCCACGGGCTCCGACATAGCGCAGATGGAGATCTGGCTTGCCCTGGCATAGGCGATCCCTTGACGTCTTGGAGGCAAGCGTAAAACCGTGAAAAAGGTCAGGCCCTTTGCAGGTTTTATGCCTGGAGCTTCGCTGCCTCCGTGATCAACTCCTTTATAGCGGCTTGGGCTTCGCCCCATTGCTCGGGCGTGCTGATCTTCACATGCCGCATGGAAGCGGCATTGCCTTCGAGGATGCCGCGGGGGTCTTTGAGCCGCGCCCCCAGAAGGAAGGTGATCGTCACCCAGTTCTTGTAGGGGGTGACCGCCAACATGCCCCAGCCGTTGTAGCCGAATTGGTGCGCCGCATATCCGATGCTGCAATCCACCTGGTCGACCGAATATTTGACTTCGGGCACTGCCGCCAATACCAGTTCATGGGCCTTCAGGTAGAGCTGCTTGATCAAAGGGCCCCGGTGTTCGACCAGGCGTATCAGTTCGTCTTCCGTCGGCATGTCGAGATGCGGGTGGGTCTTGGCCATGGTGATCCTTCTCCTAGGGGCTTTTGTACGTCCATTATCCTCAGATCGGGGCTGCACGGCAACTAGGGTGGGACAAAGGGGACAGACCCTTTTGTCCCACCCTAGTTGCACGCTGCGCCTGAAATGAGAAAAGGTGACCGTCCCTTTTTCTCATTTCAGGGCGGAGAAGCGGAGGCTTAGACAGGAGAGGCCGCCGTCGAGTTTGCGGTACTCCGAGGTGTCGACCACGATGGTGTTGTAGCCTGCTCCCTCGATGCGACTGAGCACCGTCGGATAGCCTTTCGGCACGATGACCGTCCCGTTGACCCAGATACAATTTGCGCCGTAGGACTCTTCTCCGGGAACCACCAGCTTGTTGAACCGGGTAAAATCCGGCTTGTCGATGAACTCGCCCGCCACCAGCATATTGTTGTCCTCGATATAGTTCACACCTGTCTTCAGATGCAGCACATGTTCAAGGGGCACCTCGGAGCCTGTCAGGCCGTATCGCTCCAAAATCGCAATGAACTGGCGGATTCCTTCTTCGTTGGTCCGCGCAGAACGCCCCACATAGAAGTGGTCGCCCACCATCATGACGTCGCCGCCTTCGAGGGTGCCCGGAGCAACAATGTGCTCGATGAGCTCATCAGGGAAGAACTGCCTGATGACTGGCTCCATTAATACGGCCTCTCCATTTCGCGAAGGGGCACCCGGGTTGTCGATGATGGCGCATCTTCGGGTAAGCACCGCCGTGTCCTCGACGAAGCACGAATCGGGGTATTCTTCCACAGCATCGAGGATGGTCACCTCGACACCGCACTGCCTCAGGGCCTCGATATAGATGTCGTGCTGCTCCAAGGCAAGCCCGTAGTCAGGTTTCCCCATTTCAGGGGCAGAGGTTATACCCTCGACCATGCTCTTGCCCGGCCTGCGTACGATCACATTCTTAAACATGGGCGTTGCCTCCTCGCGGGATGCGTATATGCTGCTGCCAGCTTACTCCAAAACCAGCATCCAAAACCGATCCGCCACGAAACCGTTTCCGCATGGATAGTCATCCCAAGATATGGGACAATGGAAGCCCTTGCGCCGGCAAGCGCATGCAGGGAACACCTTTCTTTCACGCCCGTAGATGAGGGAGACCCATGGTCGAAGAGAAAAACCGACTCGCCTCCTATGGCGCCACCGAAGCCCATTTTGCTGCAGCTGACACTGCGGACGGCCTCGTGCTTGCGCGGGTGATCTCCCAATACCGCGACCTCTACCGCATCGTCACTGAAAAGGACGACGGCCTGGCAGAGGTCTCCGGCCGCCTGCGGCATCAATCCGCGAACCCGGCGGCCTTCCCCGCCGTGGGGGATTTCGTGCTGGTCGACCGTATGCAGATTGATGCAGGCAACGCCATCATCCAGGAAGTCCTTCCGCGTAGGAGCGTCTTTGAGCGGAGTGCCGTCGGGGGAACAGGGCAAAGCCAGATCGTTGCCGCAAATATCGACCTCGTATTCATATGCATGTCCTTGAACAACGACTTCAACTTGAACCGTTTGGAGCGCTACCTCTCGCTTGCCTGGACAAGCGGGGCACGTCCGGTCATCGTGCTGACCAAGGCAGACCTCTGCGATGATGTCGACACCCTGCTTGCCGAGATCGAGACGGTCGCCTTCGGCGTCGACGTACTGGTTACTTCCAGTGCTGATGAAGGGTCTTGCCTCCAGCTGCTGCCCTATGTCGGGGTAGGATTGACCGCATCGTTCATCGGGTCGTCCGGCGTGGGGAAATCAACGCTTATCAACTGCCTGCTTGGCCGTGAGGCCCTTGCCACCTCTGCCATCCGCGAAGACGATGACAAAGGCCGCCACACCACCACGCGGCGCGATCTTATGCTGCTCCCGCAAGGCGGCGCCGTGATCGACACTCCGGGTATGCGCGAGATCGGCGTCGAACCGGCAGACCTCTCCAAATCGTTCTCAGACATTGCCGAGCTGGCATCCCAATGCCGCTTCAACGACTGCAGCCATACGAACGAGCCGGGCTGTGCGGTGCAGGAAGCCAAGCTTGCCGGAAAGCTTGACGAGCGCCGTTTCGACAACTATATGAAGCTTGCCAAGGAGGCCCGCTACGAAGGGCTGAACTCGCGCCAGATCGAAGAGGAGAAGATCAACTCTATGGTCGGCGGCTTCAACGAGATGAAGCAGATACGAAACTACGTCAAGCAGAAGAACAAACGGCGCCAGTGAACCGCATGCAAGAGGTCAGGTGGGACAGCGGCGGGACAGTGGGGGCAGACCCTTTTGTCCCCACTGT
>JAVBQH010000087.1:0-14183 GCA_031549175.1 Raoultibacter sp. | reverse complement strand
GCAGGGCGGGTTCAGGCAGGTCTTCACGGCCCGCCAAAAGGAGGCGGAACAGATCGAGCTGGTCGCCATCAACCGCCCCGGCAAGGTGTTCCGGGCGGGGATGAAGGCCCCGGGGAAAGGGCCGGCTCTCGCCCCAACCGGGGGAACCCAGGCGACAACGCTGAACCCCGCCGCCGGCCCGGAAGGCCGCGGCTTCCCGGCTGCTTCGAAGCCAGTGCCTTCCCTGGAGTCGGAACCCCAGTACAAAGACCGCATCTCGAAGCAATGCGCCGTGTTGCAGCAGCACTACCGGCTGACCGCCCGCGAAGCTGAGGTGATGGAGCTGATCGCCCGCGGCAACAGCGTGTCAAGGATCGCCGAGGACCTTGTGGTGTCGGAAAACACCATCCGCACGCACTCGAAACGGATCTACGTCAAGCTTGACATCCACAAACGCCAGGAACTGCTCGACTTAATCGAGCAGTTCAGCCCCGAAGATATCGTTGCGTAATGGTGGGACAAAAGGGTCTGTCGCTTTTGTCCCACAGCATGTTTATTGCACAATAGGGATCTGCACCTCGGTCAGCCATTCGTCTTCGTCATCCTTGTTCCAGATGCCGTCGATATAGCTTTCCCGTGTAAAATCAGCTATCGCGTAGCCGCTCTTTTCCAACCAATCCATTGCAAAGGCATAGGCCTGAGGCAAGCCGTCGTAGCCGCCTTTGTGCATGACCGAAACCACCTCCAACGGTTCGGTCTTTTTGAAGGTGATGCCATCGACCTCGGTGCCGAACTCTTCTACCGCCTCGTTGAATTCGATGTTGATATCGCTTTCCTTGTACTCGCCGTCAAGGTTCACGATATAACAGTACTCAGGCGTTGCACATTTGAGGTCGGGGTTCGCCTGCATAACTGCCCGCCCGATCGCCGGGATCACGTCGAAGTAGGCTTTATAGTTCGGCACCGTCATGCGCTTCGAATACACTATTTGGCTTGGGATCTCTTTGACTGTTGCTTGGTAATCCATGAAAAACTCCTTTTCTTCTTCTGACAAGAGGAAGGCAATGCGCGCACGTTGCTCTTCGTGTTTATGGAGTTCACGGACAATCTCGGCTTGGCGCTGTTCGAGGATAGGCTTAACGTCGACACCTGCAAACACACTCTGGATATCATCGATTGAGAGACCTGCCTGCTTGAGTGCCTGGATACGGTGCAGATCAACCAGTTGACGTGTCGAGTACAGCCGATAGCCCGTCGACTCATCGACCTCCTGTGGTTGCAGGAGTCCGATGCGGTCGTAGTAATGCAGGGTTTTGACCGTGGTTCTGCCCATCTTTGAAAACTCACCAATATAAAACATCCGTAAACCTCCTTTCACCTTCAAACAACTACACGGTAGGATCCTTACCGTTGTACGCGATGCTCTTCGAGCATCCTTAGGTCGATGCTTACTTTTCCAGTAAACCGCCTCCCCTAAGGGGAGGGTCAAGGAGTTTTCTCAAAAGAATTGTACCGTACCCGGATCAGGGGAAATATTTGTCACGAACAATAGGGACAGGGATGAGACGCGACGGAAGAGGAACGCCGTCAAGGGACGGTCACTTTTTCTCATTTCATACCGGCTCCCCGGGTCTAGTTGAATTCCTGCTGCGTCTGTTCTAGTCCTTGATCGACCAGGGAAAGGGTGGCGCGTGACCCGAGGTTGCAGGCCTGGACAAAATCGTCTGATGCTTCTTTTTTCGGCAGGGACAGCACGTAGTCGGCCGCATCCATGCGCCCAGGAGGGCGCCCGATGCCGATGCGCACGCGGTACCAATCGGGCGTGCCCAGCTTGTCGTAGATCGAGCGCAACCCCTTGTGCCCTGCGTGGCCGCCGCCGAACTTCACCCGCACGGTACCGGGATCGATATCGAGCTCGTCATGGATCACGATCAGATGATCAGGCCCGATGCCATAAGCATTGCAGAGCTGCTTGACCGGTCCGCCCGAGGTGTTCATGTACCCTTGGGGCTTGGCAAGGACGAGGTCATGGCCGTTGCACACGGCCTTTGCCGTGAACGAGCCGCACTCGGTCTTCCAATAGCCCGCACCAAGCTCTTCTGCGATCAGGTCAAGGGTATCGAAGCCCGCATTATGGCGGGTGTGGGCATACTCTTCTCCGGGGTTTCCCAGTCCGACTACCAGATACATCCCGTCTTCCTCAACTCCCATTAAAGCGCGAAATCGGGATCGAACAGCTCGGACACCGACTCGTTACCGTACACATTCGCGATCGCACGTGCAAAAAGCGGTGCGACCGAAACCACCTTAATCTTCCCATTCTGGTGCTCCTCAGGAATGGGGATGGTGTTGCACACGACCACTTCCTCGATCTCGGGAATCTCGAGCCGCTCGTAGGCAGGCCCGCTGAGTATCGGGTGGGTCGCGCAGACGTATACCAGGTCGGCTCCTTCAGCCTTGAGCGTCTTCACGGCCGCCTGCAAGGTCCCGCCGGTGTCGATCATGTCATCGTTGAGGATGCATATCTTGTCGCGGACGTCGCCGATGAGCGCCGTGATCTCTGCCTCGTTGTGCTTCGGGCGTCCCTTGTGCATGATGGCAAGGTCGGCTTCCATCAGGTCGGAGAACTTCTTCGCCGCTTTTGCACGCCCCACGTCGGGGCTTACGATGCATACGCGGGTATGGTCGAGGTTCTTGGCCTTGAAGTAATCCGCCAAGATCGGCAGCGCCGTCAAGTGGTTCACCGGCGTGTCGAAGAAGCCTTGGATCTGGCCTTGGTGAAGGTCGATGGTGATGGTGCGGTCGATGCCGGCCACCGTCATGAGGTTCGCCATGAGCTTGGCGGTGATCGGCTCGCGCGCCGCAGCCTTGCGGTCTTGGCGGGAATAGCCATAGTGCGTGACAACCGCGGTGATGGTGCGTGCCGAGGCACGTTTTGCCGCATCGGTCATGATCAAAAGCTCCATCAAGGCATCGTTGACGCGCTCCCCCGCGACGGATTGGATGATGAACACATCGGCACCTCGTACGCTTTCGAGGTAGCGGGCATAGATTTCGCCGTTAGAGAATTGCTTGAGCTTTACCGCTCCGAGTTTTATGCCAAGTGAATCGGCGATCTGGTCTGCCAGCTCCGGATTCACTGATCCTGAAAACACTGCGAGGCTCTTATGCATTTCGGTCATTGATGCGCTCCTTACCGCCCTCATATCGTCTTTGCACTTCCGTATTGTATCCGCTAATCAAGGCAAACCCGCCTGGATTCCGCAGGTTCCGGTTTTTTTTCGGGAACCGCCTGTGCCGCCACGCCTTGCCGGCGCGCGCCTCCCGCCTGGGTTCCTTGAGGCCTCTTGTTCAGCCTTCCTCGTTGCGCTTGCGGTATCCGGCTATCTCGGTCTGCTTGGCGCGGCCGAGGGCGAGGGCGTCTGGGGAGACATTCTTGGTGATTACCGAACCCGCACCCGTCATCGAGCGGTCGCCAAGGTTCACGGGGGCAACCAGCATGGTGTCGCTTCCGATGAAGACCTCATCGCCGATAACCGTGTGATGCTTGTGCATCCCATCGTAGTTGCAGGTAATCGTGCCGGCCCCGATATTCACGTCCACACCGATCGTCGCGTCGCCGATATAGCTCAGGTGGGGGACCTTCGATCCCTCGCCTACAACGCTCTTCTTGATCTCGACATGCGTGCCGGCCTTTGCCCTCCGGCAGAGGTGGGCACCGGGTCGCAGGTAGGCACGCGGGCCGCAGGTGGCCTCGTCGTCTATCCGCGCCTCGATGGCGATGGTCTCTTCAACGACACAACCCTTCCCCACCCGGGTATCAACAAGCCGGGAGTTCGGGCCTATGACGCTGTCCTCCCCCACCGTGGTGGCTCCCGCAAGCGTGGTCATGGGAAGCAGGGCCACGTCGCACTCGATCTGCACGTCGGGCCCGATCCACACCAGGTCAGGGTCGGTCATGGTGACGCCGGCCATCATATGACCTTCATTGATCCGGCGCTGCATAAGCTTCGTGGCCTGAGCCAGCTGCACGCGCGAGTTTATGCCGAGGCACTCGTCGACGTCCTTGGCAGGAATCGCAGCCACGGGCCGGCCGTAGTTCCGGCATATCTCGACCACGTCCGTCAGGTAGAATTCGCCCTGCGCATTCTCGTTGCCCACGCGGTCAAGGGCACAGAACAGCTCCTGGGCGTCGAAGCAGTAGAACCCGGAATTGCATTCGGTTATGGCGGCCTGTTCAGGCGTGCAGTCCTTCTGCTCGACGATGCGCTCGAACTCCCCCCGGGCGTTTCGGACGATGCGCCCGTACCCGAAGGGGGCTTCCAGCTCCATTGAGAGCACTGCGACGGCCGCGTTCGCCTCTTCGCGCTGCTCGATCAGTTCCCGTATCGTTTCTGCCGAGATAAGGGGGCAATCCCCCGAAAGGACGAGCAACGAGCCTTCGAAGCCGGAATAGTGTTCCCGGCACGACCGGATGGCGTCTGCCGTCCCCAGCAGCTGTTTTTGCACGACTATGCTGGATTCGCCTTCGACCAAGGGGGTCACCTGTTCGCGCTCATGGCCGACGACGCTGACCAGGTTTGTTACCCCAGCCTCCTTTGCGGCATCGACAACCCAGTTGATGAGGGGCTTCCCCAACAACTCATGCGCCACCTTCGGTTTTTTCGACTTCATGCGGGTACCTGCCCCCGCACCGAGAATAATTGCCGATGTATTCATGCTATCAGCCTTCCATCATGGGGCAAGTCCGGCGCGCCCGGAAAAGGGCGGCCATACTGCGCGTTCGGTTGCTTCCCGCCGTCTTCTGACGCGGCGATGCCTTGTCTTCACTTCTCGTCTGGCGGTCTGGCTTCACAGTGCTCGCCTACATCGCCGTAGCTCACTATATCGTCGTCTCCGAGGTCAAGCACCACTTCGGTGACGCTGCACGAGTCGTCTTGGGCCGCCTCGATCTCGTTTTTCAGGAGCTGGCTGTCAAGCTCTTCAATGATCTCCTTACCGGCGCGCGTGGCCTCTTCATCGGCGGTTTGGTGCACAATGCCCTCGCCGCTTGTCGACACGAACGAGATGCCTTTGCGTTTCGCGGCACGTGCCTGCATATACAAGAAGACGAAGCCGACGATGCCCGCCACGGCAGAAGCGCACAGGATGCTGATCTTGGCCGTGGTGACGATGGCGGGGTCGTCGAAGGCGAGGTTTGCAACGAAGATGGCCATGGTGAAGCCCACGCCGCCCAAGATGCCTGCCCCAAGTATGTGCACCCAGTTCACGTTTTCGGGAAGCTTGACCACCTTGGCCTTGGTGACGATGAAGCTGAACAACATGATGCCTATGGGCTTGCCCAACAGCAGGCCGAAGAACACACCGTAGAGCGCCGGGTCGGCGAAGACATTGCCCAAGGCCCCCCCGACAAACCGGACATCAGCATTTGTCAGCGCGAACAAGGGCAGCACCCCGAAATTCACCCATGGGTAGAGCTTATGCTCCAACCGGGTTGCGGGCGGCACGACCTGGCGCGCCACACGGCTGAGGCTTGCGACCTCCTTCATGTAATCCGGCTGCCCCGCAACCGGGACGCTTGGCTGGAACACGTCCCGCACCGCCTTCACCTTTTCGCCCGACCAGGAAACGAAGCTCTTCAGGTTCACGCGGGATCCGGTGGGAATGGTGAAGGCCAGAAGCACGCCGGCAATCGTGGAGTGCACGCCGGACATGAACACGCAATACCAAAGCACGATGCCGACCAGCAAATAAGGGGCCAATGAGTACACGTGGCTGCGGTTCATGATGATAAGGACCACGACGACGGCCGCGGCCAAAAGCAGCCAGACGACATTCGGGCTGTGGCCGTAGAACACCGCGATGATCACGATTGCGATGATATCGTCCGCCACTGCCAAGGTGCTCAGGAACACGCGCACGCCGTTCGGGACGCGGTTCCCCAAAAGCGCCATGATTCCTAAGGCGAAAGCGATGTCGGTTGCGGTCGGCACGCCCCAACCGTGAGCCGTTTCCGGGTTGGTTGCGTTGAATGCCAGGTAGATGCCTATCGGGACGACCACGCCGCCGAATGCTGCAAAGATCGGCAGCAGTGCCTGGCGGATGTTGGTCAATTCCCCGACAGTCATCTCGTATTTGATCTCGAGACCGACCAGCAGGAAGAATATTGCCATGAAGATATCGTTGATGATATGGGCAAGCGACATCTCGGCGACCGCATCGCCCACCACGAAGCCGACTTCGGTCTGGAAGAACTCGACGAACCCGTAATAGAGGTCGGTGTTGGCAACGACCAGCGCAACCACGGCGGCGATAAGCATTGCAGCCGCCGCCCTCGTTGATGAGCCGGTGAGTCGGATAAGTTTTCGATAGCGGGCCTGATGTCCTTTTACCTCGGATATGAAAATTGTGTCATCAGGCGTCATACATGCTCCAGGTACGTTGTTGGAAGAGGTATCCCATTATAACGGTTTTTCCACAGTATTCCTTTTCTCCACTTCCAAAAATCGCGTTTTGCGTTATTCTTGTTACTACCAGCTTGACGGAAGGAGTTGGCTTACGAGTTGATCGCTTGAAGAACAAACACTCAGGCACAACTTTGCGGCCACCCGACCGAAGGCTGTTTTTTTATCCGCAACGATTGTAAGAGGTGAACGTTATGGGCATTACTATCACCGGACGCAGGATCACAATAACCGACGCATTGCGCACCTATGCCGAGGAGAAAATCGGGCACTCCATGAAGGTCATGGACATCAGCCCGCTTGATGCTGAAGTCGTATTGCTCGTAGAAAAGAATCCCGCCAACCCCCGCCCTTGTGTCTGCGAGGTCACTCTTCGCACGAAAGGCCACATCATCCGCGTGGAAGAGAGCGAAGAGGATATGTATGCGGCAATCGATGTCGCCGCCGCTAAAGTTGTGCGCCAGATGCGCAAGTACAAGACCCGCGTCATCGACCGCAAGCTCCGCGCCGGCTCAGAACGGGTCGTCGCCGAGACAGGCGCTCCGCAGACAACCGACCTCGACGAGCTGATGCAGGAGCTTTCGCGCGACGAAGAGGTCGTGCGTTACAAGGAGATCGACTTCGCCCCGTTGACCGAGGAAGAGGCGCTGATCAACATCGACCTGCTCGGCCACGATTTCTTTGCCTACACGGACCGCGATTCGGGCATGGTGCACGTCCTCTATCGTCGCGAAGGCGGCGGATACGGGATGCTGAAGCAAAAAGAAGAAGTCGAGGCCTGAGGCAAAGGCAGTCACTTCGTCTATTTATACAGGAGAAAGAGGGCGCATCTGCTTTCAGATGCGCCCTCTTCTTTGTGCAGATAAGCATGTCTTGCATGATGCAGAGGGGCAGCCCCTTTGCATCATCCGCTGTCTTTGCCTTAAAGCTTGCGGAGGCCGACTTCTTTCAGTTGGCGGGGGCTGACTTCGTCAGGGGCACCTGTCATCGGGCAGGAGCCGGAGCTTGTCTTCGGAAAGGCGATCACATCGCGGATCGAATCGTTTTCCGTGAGCAGCATCACCAGACGATCGAGCCCGAGCGCGATACCGCCATGGGGCGGGGCGCCTAAGCTCAAGGCATCGATCAGGTAGCCGAACTTCTCGCTGATTTCCTCGTCGGTCAAGCCGATTCGCTTCAAGACGCGGCGCTGCAGCTCTTCGGAGTGGATACGTATCGTGCCGCCGCCTATCTCAAACCCATCCATGATCAGGTCGTACGAATAGCTTCCGCACTCAAGGGGCGCATCCTCGATCTTGTCGAGGTCTTCGTCGAAAACACGGGTGAAGGGATGGTGCTCGGCCGCATAGCGGTTCTCGTCCTCGTCGTACTTGAACATGGGGAAGTTGACCACCCACATAAGCGCATGCCCGGTGCGTTCGATCCCCAAAGCATCTGCCATATGCAGGCGCAATGCAGACAACACCGCGTGGACCACCGGGTAGGAGTCGGCTGCGAACAGGAGGAGGTCGCCTGGCTGGGCATCGGCTGCCTGCTTCAAGGCGGCATAATCCTCATCACTGAAGAACTTGATGATCGGGCTTTTTTCCTGGCCATCCGAGGTGAATGCGATCCAGGCCATGCCTTTTGCGCCGTTCTCGGCTGCGATGTCGGCCAGCTTTTCGATATCCCCCCGGCTCCAATCGCCGGCACCTTTCGCATTGATGGCCTTCACCTGGCCACCCGACTGGGCGACCGACGAAAACACCTTGAACCCGCAGTCCTTCACGATATCGGTGAGGTCGACGAGCTCCATGCCGAAGCGGGTATCCGGCCGGTCGTTGCCGAAACGCCCCATTGATTCCGCGTAGCACATGCGTGGCAGGGGGAACTCATGCTCGACGCCGACGGCAGCGAGCACCTCGGCCATGACGTCCTCCATCATCCTCATGACGTCGTCTTGGGCGACAAAGCTCATCTCGATGTCGATCTGGGTGAATTCAGGCTGCCGGTCGGCCCGGAGGTCTTCGTCCCGGAAGCAGCGGGCGATCTGGTAGTACCGTTCGACCCCTGCGACCATCAGCATCTGTTTCAGCAGTTGAGGGCTTTGCGGCAGGGCGTAGAACTTGCCGGGGTTGGGGCGCGAGGGGACGATATAGTCGCGCGCCCCTTCAGGCGTTGATTTTGTCAGGATCGGTGTCTCCACTTCCAAGAAGCCGCGCTCATTCAAGGCATTGCGCATGGCGGCGGCGACCTTGTGGCGAACGTGCAGGTTCTTGAACATCTCGGGGCGACGGATGTCGAGATAACGCCACTTCATTCGGGTGGTCTCATCGGTCTCGATACCGTCTTCGATGGAGAACGGCGGTGTCGCGCTTGTGTTGAGGACCTTGACCGCCTTCGCCAAGACCTCGATTTCGCCGGTTGCCATGTTCGGGTTGACGGTCTCGCCAACACGGGCGCGCACCGTTCCGGTGACCTCGATCACCCATTCGCGGCCAAGGTGCTCGGCTATGGCGAAGTCTTCGGCGCTCACGCAATCGGGGTCGAACACGCATTGCGTGTAGCCATCGCGGTCACGCAGGTCGACAAAGATCAACCCGCCATGGTCGCGGTTATGCCACACCCAGCCGTCGAGCACGACCTCGGAATCAACCTCTGTTTTCCGCAGTTCTCCACAGGTATGCGTGTGCGAGCAATACTCATTCTTGTAGTCGGTCATAGTGATGCAGCTTCTCCTTTATTTGTTACAGCCGCATGTCGTTGCGGCCCTGCTATCTGGCAAACCCAGCCCTTTCAGCTCAGCCGTTTATTGTAGCACCTTGGCACCTTGTACACATCACAGCGACCTCTTCCATGAAAAAATAACCGGGGACGCGAGGGCCTGGGGGACTCCCCGTATGGCTTAGCCGAAGAACCTGCCCCGCAGCCGGGCAAGCGCCTGTTCCGCCCCTTGCCTGTCTGAACCCGCGAGGACCTCACGCAGCTCATCGAGGTTGGCTGTGCGCTCTTCATGGCTCTTCATATCACGGAGCGTGACCACGTTCGCGGCAAGCTCGTCGGGGCCGAGCACCATCACTATGCTCGAATCCAGCTTATCTGCCACCTTGAACTGGCTTTTCAGGCTGCGCATCTGGTGATCCATCTCCCCCGCCAGCCCGGCGTCGCGGCATGACTGCAAAAGGTCAAAGGCCTGGGCTCTGACCGAGCCGTCAACGCAAGCAAGGTAGACGTCGCACGAAGTCGCCTCAGGAAAGGCGGTTCCCGCCGCCTCGAGCGCGAGGACGCAGCGTTCGTAGCCGAGCGCAAACCCGATGCCAGGCGTGGGCTTTCCGCCCACCTCTTCGGCGAGCTTGTCGTAGCGCCCGCCGCCGCCAATGGCATTTTGCGAGCCGAGGCCTTCTGTCACCTGGACTTCGAAGACCGTGCGTGTGTAATAGTCGAGCCCGCGGACAAGGCGCGTGTCTTCGACGAAGTCGATGCCGGTTTGGGAAAGATGGCTTTTGACTTCGGTATAATGCGACCTGCATGAGTCACAAAGGTGGTCGACGATACGCGGTGCGGATTCCATCACCGCCCGGCACGACTCGTTCTTGCAATCGAAGGCGCGAAGCGGGTTTGCCTCCGCACGGCGCAGGCAGTCGTCGCACATCTCGCTGCTGTTCGCGGCGATGTATGCGCGGACTTTCTCACGATATGCCGGCCGGCAGTCGTCGCACCCCATGGAGTTCAGCAGAAGCCTCATGGCCGGAACCGGTATGCCGGCCTCTTCGAAGAAGCGCATGAGCATGATGATGATCTCGGCGTCAAGGGTCGGGCTGTCGGCGCCGAGACATTCGGCTCCTACCTGGTTGAACTGGCGCTTTCTCCCCTTTTGGGGACGTTCGGCGCGAAACATGGGGCCAGCATACATAAGCTTTACCGGCAAAGAGCCCTGAGGCACGAGGTTGTGCTCGACCACGGCGCGCACGACGCCGGCCGTCCCTTCAGGGCGCAGGCTCAGGTGGCTTTTGCTTTTAATGCTCTCACCTGCAATAAGACGCTTCAGGTTCTCGCTTGAAAGCGCGTGGAACATCTCCTTTGATACGACGTCGGTCGCTTCTCCGATGCCGCGCACGAAGAGCTCGGTCTGTTCGAAGACCGGGGTCTCGATGAGTATATAGCCGTAGCGGCCGAACACTTCGCGTGCTGTCTGTTGAAACTCCTGCCAATGCCTCGCTTGGGCCGGAAGAAGATCGTCTGCCCCATCGGGTGCCCTCAAAGCCATGTCATTCCTTTTCCTGTAAGCCTACATGGTTTCTGTCCGCTCCGTCTGCGAACACGTGAAAACCCATTGTACCTTATAGGCCTAAAAGCCCTTTGCATTATGTGATATGCAGGCTCATCCTGCATCTAAACTCCGAATTCATACTTAGTTACTGAGGCCATACACCTTATTACAGCCCCATGGCGGGATGTTCCCTTCAGGGTGGGGGCCTATGATTTCTCAGTCATTGCACAACGAGCGGGATGCATCCCCACTATTTCCCTAGACCAGCGAACTCGAGAGAATGCACCCACAGCGAAACCGAAAGGAGTCTCGATTATGTGTTTTAGACCTTCCGCAGCAGGCATGGAGCGGAAATGCCCAAAATGTGAGACAGAATGTGGACCGAACGACCAGAATTGCCCAAGCTGCGGTGAGACCTTGCCCGCCCCGGCCCCATCGGGCGCCCCCGGCGCTCCTGGAGCTCCCGGTGCCCCGGGCGCCCCTGGTGCCCCCAAGGCCCCTGGTGCCCCGAAAGCCCCCGGCCAGTAGTGAGAAAAGCGGTCACTTTCCCCGTTTTTTAAAAAGCATAGGCACAGTGTGCGAAGGCCCCGGAACCGGGGCCTTCGAGTTTTGTTGGGGTGCCTTTATGTGGCAGGGCGGTCGTCCGTTTAACGCACTTTAGAGGCCACCAGATTCCCCATGGCCACGGTTCCGATGATCTTGTCCGCTGGCGTCGTGGAATTAATGAGGTCGCCGGTGCGCCAGCCCTCTTCAAGTACCTCTTCGATCGCCCTCACGATATCGTCGGCGGCCTCATCCATCCCGAAGCTGTAACGCAGCATCATTTCGACGGACTGTATCTGGGCAAGCGGGTTGGCAATGCCGCGCCCGGCGATATCGGGGGCGCTTCCGTGGCTTGGCTCGTAAAGCGCCGTGCCATCGCCTAAGCTTGCACTTGCCAGCATCCCCACAGACCCGGTCAGCATTGAGGCCTCGTCGGAGAGGATGTCGCCGAACATGTTCTCGGTCACCACCACGTCGAACTGGGTCGGGCGGTTGATCAGCTGCATCGCGGCATTGTCGACCAGCATGTCGACGAGCTCGACATCGGGGTAGTCGGCGGCCACCCGATGGGCGACCTCGCGCCACAGGCGGCTTGATTCGAGCACGTTCGCCTTGTCGATGGAGTGGAGCTTCTTGTTGCGCTTCCGAGCCGCCTGGTAAGCGTAGCGCACGATGCGTTCTACCTCGTATTCGCGATACTCGAGCGTGTCGACGGCACGTTGCCCACAGGCGCCATCGGTGCCGCAGGCCTCTTCGTCGTAGACGCGTTCACGGGCACCGAAGTAAAGGCCTCCGGTCAGCTCACGCACGATCATCATATCGACCCCATCGATGACCTCGGGCTTCAGCGACGATGCATCGGAAAGCGCCTTGAATATCCTCACCGGGCGCAGATTCGCGTAGAGTTCAAGCTCCTTCCGGATGCCAAGCAGGCCTTGTTCAGGACGCGGCTTTTCCGGGTCGGTCGTATCCCATTTTGGCCCGCCCACGGCGGCAAGCAGCACGGCATCGGAGGCGTGGGCGGCATCGAGCGTTTCTTGCGGCAGGGCGCTTCCGGTCTCGTCTATAGCAATGCCCCCGAGCAGGGCCTCGGTGTACTCGAAACGGGTGCCATACTTTTCCCCAACGGCGTCAAGCACCTTCACGCCTTCGGCAATGATCTCAGGCCCGATGCCGTCTCCGGGGATCAGGCATATGCGATAGGTCTTCGTCATCGATATATCCTTCTTCTTGTTGTAGCTGTTGTAGACCGAGAAAACGGGGACTGTCCCCTTTTCTCGGGTTGGCTATTCTTTCCCCAAAACGCTTTTGGTCCGGTTGATCAGCCCGCCTGCTTCGATGATCTCCTTGATGAACGGCGGGAAAGGCTGCGCTTGGAACGTGTCCCCCGTGGTCTCGTCGACGATCAGGCCGGTATCGGCATCAACGCTCACCAGGTCTCCCGCCTTGATGGCATCGACCGCTTCAGGGCATTCCATGATGGCAAGCCCGGTATTGATGGAGTTGCGGTAGAAGATGCGCGCGAAACTCTTCGCGATGACCACGTCGACCCCTGCAGCCTTGATGGCGATGGGTGCGTGCTCGCGCGAAGACCCGCAGCCGAAGTTCTCCTCGGCGACGATGATGTCTCCTTGTTGGACCTTTTCGACGAAGGCGGTGTCGAGGTCTTCCATGCAGTGCTTGGCAAGCTCGGCAGGATCGGACGTATTGAGATACCGCGCAGGGATGATAACGTCGGTATCGACGTCGCGCCCGTAGCGGTGTGCAGTCCCTTTGAATTCCATAAAATCGTTCCTCCTGTTTAGTTCAGATCTTCCGGCAGGCCGATATGCCCCAATATGGCGCTTGCGGCGGCCACGGCCGGCGACGAGAGGTACACCTCGCTGGTCGGGTCTCCCATTCGGCCGACGAAGTTGCGGTTGGTGGTGGCTATCGCCCGCTCCCCTGCTGCAAGGATTCCCATGTAGCCTCCCAGGCAAGGCCCGCAGGTCGGCGTGGAGACCGCGCAGTTGGCATCCAGGAAGATGTCGGTCAGCCCTTCTTCCATGCACTGGCGGTATACCTGTTGGGTCGCGGGTATGACGATGCAGCGGACGCCGGGGGCCACCTTATGCCCCTTGAACACGGCCGCGGCCTGGCGCATATCCTCCATGCGGCCGTTCGTGCAAGAGCCGATGACCGCCTGGTCGATAACGACGTCGCGCGCGTCTGCCACAGGGCGGGTGTTTGAAGGCAGATGGGGGAAGGCGACCGTGGGAACGATGTCGGAAGCCTTGATATCGTAGGACTTCGCATAATGGGCATCCGGATCCGAATGGTATTCGGTGTAGGGACGTTCTACGCGGCCATCCAAATATTCCCTGGTGATGTCATCGACTTCGATAAGCCCGGCCTTGCCTCCCGCCTCGATCGCCATATTGGAGATGCTCATGCGCTCTTCCATCGACATGGCGTGGATGGCGCTGCCTGTGAACTCCATTGCCTGGTACAAAGCCCCATCGACCCCGATCATCCCTATAATATGCAAGATGACGTCTTTGCCGGTGACCCCAGGGGCAAGCGTGCCCTCTATGCGGAACAGGATGGAGTCCGGCACCTTGAACCATGCCTTGCCGGTGGCATAGCCTACCGCAGCATCGGTCGAGCCGACGCCGGTCGCAAAGGCACCCAGGGCTCCGTAGGTGCAGGTGTGGCTGTCAGCGCCGATAATCAGGTCGCCGGCGCCCACGACACCTTGTTCGGGGAGCAGCGCGTGTTCGACGCCCATGCATCCCACCTCGTAATAATGCGTGATGCCTTGCTCGTGCGCAAAGTCCCGTACTATCTTTGCCTGCTCGGCGCTTTTAATGTCCTTGTTCGGCACGTAGTGGTCGGGGACCAGCGCGATCTTGGTCGGGTCGAACACCTTTTCGACCCCGGTCTTCCTCATCTCGCGAATGGCGATCGGC
>JAVBQH010000002.1:0-4834 GCA_031549175.1 Raoultibacter sp. | reverse complement strand
GCAACAGGGCAGGCAACCGTCGAAGCGGTCACTTTGAACCCAGCCGGCACCCCGTTCACCGCATCTCGGTGGCTCATCCATACCGTCTGCTCGTTCGGGGTGCCCTCGAACAGCCGCGATTCGCCGGTACGCACCAGCAGGGCAGCCCCGTATTCGCCGACCTCGGTATGACTGACGCTGCCGCCCAAGGTCACCGCCATGATCTGCTGGCCATAGCAAAAGCCAAGCACGGGGATGCCAAGCCCGAGGATCTCGGCGTCGAGCCTCGGGGCATCTTCCGCATACACGCTTGCGGGCCCTCCCGACAACACGATGGCGGAAGGCGCAAGCTGCCGGAGCTCCTCTGCCGTGATATCGCCGGGCACGATCTCGGAGTACACTTGGAGGTCGCGTATCCTGCGTGCTATCAGCTGGCCGTATTGGGCGCCGAAGTCGAGCACGGCAACCTTTCGGGGGGAGGAATGCGTTTCTGGCACGGGGGCTCCTTCATTTCGGTTTGGTGGGCGCAAGACCTGTTCCTGGCTTGCCCGTTTGCGGACAGCCGGGATCATAGCGAGCATTATAGGGCTCGTTTTGTTTCCATCCTTTTTCGTGCGCGCCAATCGCCCAAGAAAACATGGGCGCTTCACGTATGCGCCGCAGGCAGGCGTTTTCCTTCGCCGCCATAAAACATGTACATTTGCTGAGGGGGAAGAAACTGGCGGCAGTTTTGCATGGTGGAAGGCGGGAGGTCGTGTACAATCTGTCTATGGAGAAAAACCAAGGACATACGGATAAGCCCCAAGGGGCCGAAAGGCCCGAGAAGAAAAAGCAGCAGGACCTGCACGAGACTATGAACGAGCGTATTTCATGGCTTTGCAGGTTGGCGGCATTGATTATCGCGGTTGTCGTCTTTACCACCACCATCCTCGGCCAAGACGATGCCGTGTTCGTAGTGCTTGGGCTCAGCTTGTCCATCGCCCTGCTTGCTATAGCAGGGTTGCAAAACCATAGTAAAAAACGATAAGGCCCTCCTCATATGATCATTGAAGCTTTGAAGGCCTTCCTCATTGGCGTCGTGGAAGGCATCACCGAATGGCTGCCCATTTCGTCGACCGGGCATATGATCCTCGTCGATGAATTCATGAAACTCGATGTCAGCGATGAATTTCTCGAGCTGTTCTTGGTAGTCATCCAACTGGGTGCCATCATGGCGGTCCTCATCCTATACTTTCACAAGCTCAACCCCTTCTCCCCGAAGAAGACGAAGGTTGAGAAGAAGGGCACCTGGCGGCTCTGGGGGATGGTCATCATCGGATGCATACCTGCGGCGATAATCGGCATCCTCATGGACGACTGGTTCCACGCAAACTTCTACAACGCGGTGACCGTAGCCATCGCGCTTATCGGGTACGGCGTCATATTCATTGCGATCGAGCTCTACCACAAGAAAAAGCACGGGGGGGCGACCGGCGCCGGGGAAGTGCGCGGGAAGCATGCACGCCCGAAGGCCGGGATGGTGCGGCAATACAAGATCAACTCGGTCGACGAGATCGATTGGAAGACGTCGCTCAAGATAGGTGCCTTCCAGATGCTTGCCATCGTGCCCGGCACCTCGCGTTCGGGCTCGACCATCATAGGCGGCCTGCTGACCGGCTGCTCGCGTGTGGCTGCCTCGGAATTCAGCTTCTTCTTGGCGATCCCCGTCATGTTCGGCTGGGGCTTGCTGAAAACCGTCAAATACCTGATGTCCATTGGCCTTTCCATGTCATCAAGCGAGGTCGTCACCTTGGTCATCGGTATCGTGACGGCTTTCGTGGTCTCGGTTATCTCAATAAAGTTCCTGGTAGGGTTTGTGAAGAAGCACAGCTTCATCGCCTTCGGCATATACCGGATCGTGGTCGGCGTCATCGTGTTGGCATTCTTTGCCGTCACCGGCGGCCTCCTTATCACACAGTAGCGCAGATCAGGCAGTTTTCTGATGGCTCCCCAGATCCGCATGCTTTCCGGCTCGGGCCAGAAAAAGGCCGTCGGGCATGTTGCGGCGCTTGTCACCATGCTCTTGTGGGGCAGCACCTTCGCCGCTGCGAAAATCCTGATCGACCTCGGCATCTCGCCGCTCGAGATGCTTATCGTGCGATTTGCCCTCGCCTGGCTCCTGATGCAGCTTATCCCCTGTGCGAAGCTTGGCTTTGCCGGATGGAAGAACGAGCTGGCCTTCATCCTTGCGGCCCTTGGCGGCGTCACCTTCTACTTCCTGTTCGAGAATACGGCGCTCAGCTTCACCTATGCCTCGAACGTGGGCCTTATCTGCGGGATCAACCCCTTGTTCACCGCGGCGGTGTTCTGGCTGTTCTTCAAGGAGCGTCCCAGCAAATGGTTCGCAGTGGGCAGCGCCATTGCGGTGCTCGGCGTGGTATGCGTGGCAAGCAACGGGGCAGAGCTCCAAGCGAGCATAGTAGGAGACGTCCTGGCGGTCGTTGCCTGCCTGTCCTGGGCGCTCTATACCGTGTGCATCCGCAAGATCAGGCAACAGCCGCGTGAGATGGACGACATCGCCATCACCCGGCGTATCTTCTTTTGGGGAGTGGTCGGGTCTTGCCTGCTCATCCCTTTTTCAGGAACGGCCGACTTTCTCCGTATCGGCACGCCTTTGGAGGTATGGCTTACGCCCGAGGTGGTCGGCCCCTTGCTTTACCTGGCCGTGTTCGCGTCGTGCCTATGTTATGTGTCGAACAACTTCGCGATGCGCGTACTGGGAGAAGTCGCCGCGACCGTCTATATCTACACAATTCCTGCGATCTCGATGCTTGCCTCATTTATTCTGATCGGCGAACCTATTACGGCTTTGGCGGTCATCGGCATGCTGGCGATCACCATAGGCCTTCTGGTTTCCGAGGAGTTTTGGAAGCATGCCCCAAAAAAGGCATCTGCGCCATAAAGGTTTTGCTATCATGAAAGCACACGAGTAAAGCTAAGCCCCATGCGCGGGCTCAATCGGGCCCTTTAATCAACAAGGGTATCGAATAATGTCCGGGACGCATTCTGTGCAACAGGTTCTCGTTATCGCTACAAACGAAAGGACTGACGATGTCTGAAGAGAGCACTGCCCAAAAGCAGATCCAAGAACATCGTGCCCAAATCGATGTGATCGACAAACAGCTGGTAGCGCTGCTCAACGAGCGCACGCAGCAGTCGCTTGCCATCAGGGCGCTCAAACCCGAGGTGCAGATGGGCCTCTATGATCCCATACGCGAAGAGGAGATCTTCGAAAAGGTATTTGGCTACAATGAAGGGCCGCTCTACAATGACAACCTTCGCGAAATCTATCAAGGAATACTGAAAGTAATGAAGGAGATCCCGTCCCTATGAGCGAAGAAAAAGTAATAAAGTCCCTGCCTGATTTAGGCACGCGATCTGATGAGATAACGATATTTGCGGGGCCATGCTCCATCGAGGACGAAGAGCAGTTCGATGAGGTTGCAGCATGTGTCGCCGAGCTCGGCCTGAGCTGGATCCGCGGCGGCGCGTTCAAGCCGCGCACGAATCCCCATTCCTTCCAGGGCTTGGGCGAGGAAGGCCTGCAGATCATGCAGGCGGCAGGCCAGAAATACGGCCTGAAGACGCTCACCGAGGTGGTCGATTCCGCACACTGCCTGATGGTCCACTCTTACGTCGACGGCCTGCAGATCGGAACACGCAACATGGCGAACTTCAGCCTGCTGAAAAACATCGGGCTTGCTACCGCAGACTCCCACAAGATGGTCTTGTTCAAGCGCGGCATGGTGGCGACGATCTCCGAGTGGCTTGCAGCGGCCGAGTACATCACGATGAGCGGCAACAACAACGTTATGCTTTGCGAGCGCGGCCTGCGCACCTTCGAGACGGCCACACGCTTCACCTTGGACATCTCGGCGGTGCCGGTAATCCACAAGCAAAGCCTCTTCCCGATCTGCGTGGACGTCTCGCATCCGGCGGGCGTGCGCGACCTGGTGCCCTCGCTGGCGAAGGCCTCGGTTGCGGCCGGCTGCGACGCCCTTATGATCGAGGTGCACCCGAACCCGGCCAAAGCCTTGAGCGACGGCCCACAACAGTTGACACCCGGCCAGTTCAAGGAATTGGTCGGCCAACTACGCGAAATCGCAGCCGTTTTCGGAAAGAAGGTCGTCTAGCTCGGTACAAAGGGGCCAGACCCTTTTGCACGGTGCGCGAAACCAGGGTAAAAGTGGGACAAAAGGGACAGACCCTTTTGTCCCATATGTTGAAGAAAGACACCGCATGCTTGACTACAGCGTTTTGAATGAAGCCCAACACGATGCCGTAATGTGTACCGAAGGGCCACTGCTCGTGCTTGCAGGTGCAGGCAGCGGCAAGACCCGGGTGCTTACCTACCGCATCGCGCACCTGATAGAGGATCTGGGGGTAGCCCCCTGGGAAGTGCTTGCCATCACCTTTACCAACAAGGCCGCAGCCGAGATGCGTGAACGCTTGGGTGCGCTCATCGGCCCGCGGGCACGGGGCATGTGGGTGTCGACCTTCCACAGCATGTGCGTGCGTATCCTGCGTGCCGATTGCGAGCGGCTCGGGTTTTCCCAAGGCTTCACGATCTATGACGATGACGACTCAAAGCGCCTCTTCAAAGAGATCATGGCCGAGCTCGACGTCGACCCCAAGCGGTTTCCCATCGCGGCTCTGAGGAACCGCATCTCAACGGCGAAGAACGAGCTGATCGTGCCAGAGAACTTTGAAGACCAGGCAAAAGACCCGGTAGGCAAGATCGCCGCACGCATCTACCGGCGCCTGCAGGAGCGGCTGAAGGCGGCAAACGCCTTCGACTTCGACGACCTTTTGCTCT